>CAZZYB010000349.1:0-4915 GCA_964658125.1 uncultured Acetobacteraceae bacterium
GGACACTTTTTTGTCGCCTTATCTGCAGCGGCCGATCGAACTCGGTGCGGATATTGTGATGCACTCGACGACGAAGTTTCTGAATGGGCACTCGGATGGGCTGGGGGGGGTGCTGGTTTGTACCAAGCCGGAACATGCGGAGACGTTCAAGTTTGTGCAGAAGTGTACGGGCGGGATCTTGTCGCCGTTTGATTCTTATCTGCTGCTTCGCGGGGTGAAGACGCTGGCGGTTCGGATGGAGCAGCATGATAAGAACGGGCGCGAGGTTGCGGCTTTTCTGGTGAAGAACCTGGGGGCGGATAAGGTGTTTTATCCGGGGCTGGAGACGCATCCTCAGCATGAGTTGGCTAAACGGCAGCAGCGGGGTTTCGGGTCGATGATTTCTATGGAGCTGGGGTCGCTGGCGGCTGCGGACAAGTTCGCGCAGAGGCTCAAGCTTTGTTATCTGGCGGAGTCATTGGGTGGCGTCGAGACTCTGATTTGTCACCCGGCGACGATGACTCATGCGGCGGTTGGAGCGGCGCGCAGGGCGGAGCTGGGGATTACCGATGGGTTGATGCGGGTGTCCGTGGGGATTGAGGACGTGGGGGACATTGTGGCGGACTTGGGGCAGGCGCTGGGGTAGAGACGGACGCAAAGGCCGCGGGTCAGGAGCGCTGGCGGAGGTAATGGCGGCGTCCGCAGCAGATGCATCGCCACGGAAAGAGGCCGAGGTGGACGAGGATTGTCTTTTCGAGGAAACGGGTGCGCGGAAGGCGGGAGAAATTCCTGTTACGACAGCGACAGCGTTTTGACGCGGATGACATAGATGGTTTACGGACCCTTCATCGTTCGAATTCGGCATTGCCGGGCCCGTTGGAAAGACTATGTAGATAGTAGCGTGCCATAGGGTGCGCCTGCATGGAAGAGAATTGTTTGCTTCGGTAAGAGCCACACATGAAGTGTGTCGTCGCGCGAGCCATTTACGGTCGCGCTTCAAGGGTGCAGGGGTGGGGTCTGGGAGCGGAGCCAGGCTAGCAGCGCTTCGGGATCGTCGGTGATGATGGCGTCGACATGGGCGTCGGCGAGGCGGCGCCACTGGGCGGGTGTGTCGGCCGTGTAGGGCGCTACCTGGAGGCCCAGCTTGTGCGCAGCCGCTACTTCGGCCGGGGTGACGAGGCTAAGGTCGGGGCTGAGGATGTCCGCGCCGGAGGTGGCGGCGATGTGGGCGAAGGATTTGTCGGTGTCGGTGATGCCCATCATGGGGTCGTATTTTGCGGCGCCGAAGAGGGCGGAGAGGCGGATCTTCGGGTCGAGCTTCTTCATCGCTTGAAGGGTGCGGAAATCGAAGCTCTGCAGGATGACGCGCGATTGCAGGTTGTGGCGCTTGACCGCGTCGTCGATCATCTGGACGAAGACTTCGGGAGTGGGAGTTAATTCGGGGTGGTTGGCGAAGATTTTGGTTTCGACGTTGAAGTCGAAGTGGCCGCGCGGGGCGAGGTCGAGCACCTCGTCGAAGGTGGGGATGCGCGTGCCGGGGACAGCGACCTGTTTGGGGAAGTTGGCGAGCGTCGTGGAGCCGCAGTCGTACTGCTTGAGCTCGGCGAGGGTGAGGGAGTGGATTGCCGTGCCGGGCGGAAGCGCCGGGCCGACGCAGTGGCGCTCGTTGGCGGTGAACTCCCCCTTGGGCTGGACGAGGAAGGGCGAGTGTGAGACGACGAGGTGATTGTCTTTAGTGACGGCGAGGTCAAGCTCGAGGACGTCGGCGTTGTGCTCGATGGCGTAGATGAAGGCGGGCAGAGTGTTCTCGGGGCGGAGGGCGCGGGTCCCGCGGTGTCCGTGGACGAGGATGGTTTGCGCGGGGAGGGCGGCAGTGGTCATGGCGAGCAGAACGGCGGCGGTTTTACGCATGGGATTAGCGTGGAGGATAGACGTTACGAGGGTATTAAGGGAAGGGTGCGGTGGGTTACTTTGGCGACCATTGCTCGTCGGCGCTGGGGCCATAGAGGGCGGGGACGGGGATGTCGTTGAGGCGGAGATAGACGCCCAGTTGCGCGGTGTGGTGAATGAGGTGGTCGAAGCACATGATGCGGAAGGATTTTGAGCGCGATTCGTGGGAGATGAGGTGCTCGCCGAAGCTGAACTTCCAGTCTTTGGAGAGGTCTTCGTCGCTTGCGGCGGCGATGGCGGCGCGGCACTTGGCGGCGTTCTCGTCGAGCTGCGCGAGGGCGTTGGCGACGGTGGTGAAGGTGAGGTCGGACTGCTTGTGAGTGGAGCTGGCGAGGTCCATGCCGTCGTCGGTGAGGATGTAGTAGCCGAAGAGGGTGATGGTGGCGCAGTGCATGGCCAGCTTGCCCAGCTTCATGGACTTTTCGTGGGGGGCGTAGTCGGGTTTGTCTTCGGGGAGGCGTTCGATGGTGCGGCGGGTGTTGGAGACTTCGGCGTCGAAGTCTTCGAGGAGGATTTCGGAGATGGTCATGGGGACAGTTCCTTTCAGGGTCACTTTTTTTGCAGCGTCACTTGTTTCAAGAAATTCCAACACACCATAAGGGCGAAAAGTTCACCGGCACCGCCTATTCGCAGCCACCATCCGACGTACTTCATCTCTTTCAAATGCCATAGCACGGCGCTCCAAAAGATCAGGTGTACCGCGAAACAGATGAGAGTGAAATACCAAAAGCGATGAGACTTCCATCCGGGCCGATTGTGCTCGATCCAAAAGCCAAAGACCACAAGACTGGCAAAAAACAAAACGAACCATTTGAGAAACAGCGCTTCGGGAACGCCAGAGAGGATGAACGCAAGTATGATCCCCACGAAAAGCAAACTGATGCCCACGTATAGAACGAAGTCCTTCGCTCGCTTTCGTGAGAGGGGTGCCATCGGGTCTCCGTAGAGAGTGTCGGAGTCTGCATACAAACGCAGATTCCCTTCGGGAATGACAACCAAGGTGCCGTGTGGGCTTCAGATGCCGGTGATGTTGAAGCCGCAGTCTACGTACGTGATTTCGCCCGTGATGCCGCTGGCCAGGTCGCTGCAGAGGAAGGTGGCAGTGTTGCCTACTTCGGCGGTTTCTACGTTGCGGTGCAGGGGAGCGCGTTCGGTGACCTTGTCGAGGATGGTGGCGAAGTCTCCGATGCCGCGAGCGGCGAGGGTTTTGATGGGGCCGGCGGAGATGGCGTTGACGCGGATCTTCTTCGTGCCCAGCGAGGCGGCGAGGTAGCGGACCGTGGCTTCGAGTGCGGCCTTGGCTACTCCCATGACGTTGTAGTTGGGGAAGACGACCTGGGAGCCGAAGTAGGTGAGCGTGAGGATGGCGCCGCCTTCGGAGAGCAATGGGGCGGCCGCGCGGGCTACGGCGATGAGCGAGTAGACGCTGACGTCGTGGGCGATGCGGAAGTCGTCGCGCTTGGTGAGGAGGAAGTCGTTCTTGATGGCGTCAGCGGGAGCGAAGGCTACGGAGTGGACGACCGTGTGGATGACGGGGAAGTGCTGCGCGATTTCGGCGAAGGCGGCGTCGATCTGCTCGTCGGAGGATACGTCGAGCTGGATAGCGCGGGCGCGGCCGGTCTGGCCTAGCTCTTCGATGAGGTCTTCGGCGGCTTTTTTCAGGCGCTCCGACTGGTAGCAGAGGACGATGGTGGAGCCGGCCTGGGCTAGCTTTTCGGCGATGGCGTAGGCGATGCTGCGGTTGTTGGCTACGCCTAGAATGACGGCGACTTTGCCCTTCATGTCGATCATGGTGCTGTGCTCCTCGGGAAGAAAGCTGACGGGAGTAAGGATAGCAGTTTGGGGATTGTGCGGCTGCGGGGGAGGGGCAGAAGAAAACGCCAGGGCGCGAAGGACGCTAAGGATCGCAACGGGTAGGGTCAGCTGCGTTGGGTGTCGATGATCAGGTCCAGCGTATCCCAGTCGTCGTCGGAAATTTGCAGCGAGGCGGCGGCGAAGTTTTCTTCGAGGTGAGTGATGCTGCTCGTGCCGGGGATGGGGAGGATGACCGGGCTGCGGTGCAGGAGCCAAGCGAGGGCTAGTTGCGAGACGGTGCAGTCGTGGTCGCGGGCGAAGTCGGCGATGGGGTGGTTGGTGTGGGCATCGGCGCTGGTGGTGTTTTTGACGACGCTTTGCGCGGCGCTGCCGCCCATGGGGTACCACGGGAGGAAGGCGATGTTGTGCTGCTCGCAGAATTTGAGAGTGGACTCGGAGTCGCGGTTGAGCAGGTTGTACTTGTTTTGGACGCTGACGATGGGGACGATTTTCTGGGTGGCTTCGATTTGCTGAGGCGTTACTTCGGAGAAGCCTATGTGGCGGATTTTGCCTTGCTGCTGGGCGTCGCGGAGGGCGCCGAGGGTTTCTTCGAGGGGGACTGTCGGGTCGATGCGGTGGAGCTGGTAGAGGTCGATGCGTTCAACGCGGAGGTTCCGGAGAGAGAGCTCAAGCTGCTGCTGGAGGTAGTCGGGGCGGCCGCAGGGTTTGGACTTGGCGGGGCCCTGGCGGGTGAGGCCGCCTTTGGTGGCTATGACGAGGTTGGCGGGGTAGGGGTGGAGGGCTTCGGCGATGAGTTGTTCGGCGATCTGGGGGCCATAGGCGTCGGCGGTGTCGATGAGGTTGATACCTATCTCGACGGCGCGGCGGAGGACGTTGCGAGCGTCTTCGCGATTCGGGGGTTCGCCCCAGGCGCCTTCGCCTGTGAGGCGCATGGTGCCGTAGCCTAGGCGGTTGACGGTGAAGTCGTTGGCGATGCGGAAGGTGCCGGCTGCGGAGGCGTTCGGGGGTGTGGCGCTCATGGTCCAGTGAGATGCCGGAAGCGGTGCGCGATGAGCTCGCGGTTCGCGCGCGCCCAGCCCATCGCGTGATCGTGCTTGCCGAGGTACGCGCTCGCCTCGTCGGTGCCGAGCGCGAGAGACGCGTCGCCGTGCCGGTCGGTGTGCTCGCGCAG
>CAZZYB010000350.1:0-4899 GCA_964658125.1 uncultured Acetobacteraceae bacterium
CGTACATCGCTGGAGCGAGCGGGCCGACTTTCCAGGTGGAGAAGGCGACGATGTAGAGGACGATAAGCTGTCCGATGTACGGGACGATGGCGACCAGTGAGAGGGCGCCGGGGAGGCCGGCTTTCTTGCAGATCTGCCAGAGAGGGATGATGTAGAGAGCTGCTCCAATGACGACGCAGATCATGATGAAGGGGATCATTGCCGCCATCATGTGCATGGCTTGAGCCTGGGCTTGTTGCGGGTCCATTTGGTACCTCCGGGGTTGAGGTCAATGTACTGGAGAATGAGGCGGAGTCCAAGTTGTTTGTGGGCTGCGCAAAATTTTTCGGGGCTTTCTCCAGTGTGGAGACTGCAGTCGTCGGCCATGGCATTGGAACTGGGAAATCAGCACCTGCTGCGCGTGCGCCAAGATTCTCTGTATTTCAGGT
Organism: uncultured Acetobacteraceae bacterium; assembly: GCA_964658125.1. Classification (GTDB taxonomy): domain Bacteria; phylum Acidobacteriota; class Terriglobia; order Terriglobales; family Acidobacteriaceae; genus Granulicella. The sequence goes on from CAZZYB010000350.1 coordinate 429, forward strand.
TGACCAAGTTGGTCAAGTTGGACGAGGATGGGGTAGAGGTGGTCCTATGCCGGCATTCAATATTTATGAGGCGAAGACGTCGCTGTCGCAGTTGGTGGAGCGTGCGGCTAAGGGTGAGGAAGTGATTATCGCGAAGGCGGGGAAGCCGATGGTGAAGATGGTGCCAGTGAAGAAGGCGCGCAAGCAGAAGCGCAGGAAATCCGGACAGAACACACTGGGTATCACCTACATTTCTCCCGAATTCGGCAAACCGATTTGGACAGATGAGGAATTGGAAGAGTTAGGTCTCGCTTGATGCGCTTTCTGATCGATACACATGTGCTGGTGTGGTTTGTGAGCGAACCAACTAAACTTACGGAAGAGATACATGACGCGCTGCGGGATTTCGACAATGAAGTTTGGGTGAGTGCCGCCACTTTCTGGGAGATTGCGATGAACCGTAGCCGCGGCAGAATGACATTTCATGGCAAAGTGTCGGAGTCTCTGCGTGTTGCCAGCTTTCTCGAGTTGCCGGTGCGTGGGGCGCACTATGAGGCGGCGGTGGCCCTGCCGGAGATTCACAAGGATCCTTTCGACCGCCTGTTGGTGGCGCAGGCGCTTGTGGAGGGATTGACGCTGGTGACCCATGACCGGATGCTGGCGGCGTACAACGTGCCAATGATTCGCGTGTAGTGGACCGAGGATGGTGAGGCGCTAAGTGACGTCGGTGGGGTCGAAGGGGGTGCGTTTGCGGCCGAGGGCGGTGATGTCGTAGGCGTCGGCTACGGTGGTGAAGGCGCCGTCGATTTCGGCGTCTGTGGGGGCTTCGGCGGCCATGACCAGCTTCTCGGGGTCGGGGAGTTCGATGGATTCGAGCAGGGCTACTACGTGGGCTACCGCGGTGCCGTCCTGGGAGAGGCCTTCGGGGGTTTTGCCCTTGATGCTTACGTTCTTGAGGTCGAGCAGGAGGAGGTCGGCTACGCGCTCGCGCATGTCGGCGGCGATGGGGACGATCTTGGGGCGGTGCATGATGAGGACGCAGTCGATGTTGACGATCTTGTAGCCTGCGAGGGCTATTTCTTCTAGCGCCGTCTGGAGGAAGACGGTGGAGTCGGCGCCCTTCCACTTGGGGTCGGTGGGGGGGAAGAAGGTGCCGATGTCTCCGGCAGAGACGGCGCCGAGCAGCGCGTCGGTGATGGCGTGGAGGAGGAGGTCGCCGTCGGAGTGGCCGGCGAGGCCTTCGGGGTGGTCGATCTTTAGGCCGCCTATGACGAGGGGGACGCCGGGCTTGAAGGCGTGGGAGTCGAAGCCGAGGCCGATACGCATGCTCATTGCTGATGATGATAAAGCAGGGATTAGGGATTAGGGGTTAGGGATTAGCAAGAGCAAGGCCGCTTAAGCCGCGATGCCCCATCCTGCCGCGTCAGTGCGCGCGTTCAGGATGCGGCTACCCGGGATGATGAACTTGTGATCGCTCGGGCTCAGTCGCCTTCGCAGGGGAAGGGCTGGCGAGCGGGGTTGCGGAGTCCCTTTCGCGCGGACTCCTCGCGGTCGCGGGTGGAGAGCGGGCCCCAGGCGGCTATCGCGAAGGTGAAGGCCAGGGGGAGGACTAGGGTGATGAGGTTTGCCATGGTGTTCTCCTTTGGCTCGTTCGCGGAGCCGATGTGGCTGAGGGATGTTGGGTATGACCATTCATCGCGTGTTTCGGTTGCTGCGATGAATGGTGTCCGGTTTGTCGACGGTGTGGCTTAGCGGGATCCACCGCCGGCGAGGAGGGCTTCTCCGGTGAGCCAACCTGAGTCGTCGGAGGCGAGGAAGACGGCGATGTCGGCGATGTCCTTGGGTTGACCGATGCGGCCGAGCGGCGTGGTGGAGACTGCCCACTTCTGGAAGTCGGTTTCGCTGTCCTTGCTGAGGACGCCTGCGGTGTGTGCGCCTTCGGTCTCGACCATGCCGGGATTGAGGGCGTTGACGCGGATTTTCCTGGGGCCGAGTTCGCGGGAGAGGACGCCGGTGATGGCGTCGACAGCGCCCTTGGTGGCGGTGTAGATGGCGCTGTTGGGCGGCGTGATGCGGGACACTACCGAGCCGATGTTGATGATGCTGGCGCCTTCTTTGAGGTGCTTGACGGCGGCTTGCGTGACCAGCAGGAGACCGAGGACGTTGGTGTTGAACTGGCGATGAAATTCGTCTTCGGTAACGTCTTCGATCGGCGTGAACTTGTAGACGCCGGAGTTGTTGACCAGGATGTCGAGCTTGCCGTAGGTGGTGATGGCGGCGTCGATGATGGCCTGGGCTTCGGGGGCTTTGGAGACGTCGCCCTTGATGGCGATGGCTTTTCCGCCGGCTGCGGTGATGGTATCTACGGTGGTGTCTGCGCCGGCCTTGTCGGATGCGTAGTTGACGACGACGGACGCGCCCTCTGCGGCTAGTGATTTGGCGATGGCGGCGCCGATACCCTTCGATGCTCCTGTGACTACGGCTACTTTACCTGTGAGTTTGCTCATTTTTGTGCTCCTAAAATTTCGTTTCGATAATTCGACAACCATCGAATTGATGCGGCAGGGGATTCGGAGGATTCAGGGGAAGTTGAAAATTGTTTTTGGGCGGGAGGGGAGAGGACAACGCAAAAGCGCTAAGGACGCAGAGGTCCGCAGCGAGTGTTGATGGTTAGGTGAGGTCGGACCTGAGGCGTTCGAAAAAGGCTTTGAGGATTTGGGGTTGCGGGGTGTAGCGGACGAATTTGCCGTCCTTTTCGGCTCGGACGAGGCCGGCGAGCTCGAGTTCTTTCATGTGGTGAGAGAGGGTGGCGGGCGAGATGTCGATGGCTTCGCGCATGTCGGAACAAGGGGTGAAGCCGCAACAGGTGCCGATTTTTTTGAGGATTTCGTAGCGGCGCGGGTCGGCGAGGGCTCTGGCGATGAGCTGGACCTGGTCTTCCGTGAGGGTGATGGGTGGTTTGCAGATCGCCATGGGGATTGGATGCTTGGGGTTGTGTGAGGGTTCGGGCGGTTCAAGCAAAGGCTTTGACGCAGAGTTCGCTAAGTGAGCGAAGTTTCGCAAAGTAGGACTGGCTACCGCAACGGCAAACGCAGATCCCCTTCGGGGATGACAAACAACAAGATGACAAACAAGAAATGGGTTAGCCGGCCAGGTAGAACTCAGCTACTTCGAGGTCGCCGGGTTGGGTGACTTTGAAGTTGCGTGAGGAGCCGGGGACTACGTAGACGGGGATGTTGGCGCGTTCGAGGAGGGAGGATTCGTCGGTGCCGATGAACTCGTCGGCTGCGGCTTCGGCGAAGGCCCGGCGCATGAGGGGGACTGTGGCGCCCTGGGGGGTTTGGGCGTGGACTACGCGCTCGCGGGGGATGGTGGAGGTGATGAGGGCTCCGTCGGAGGTGCGTTCGACTTGCTTGATGGTGTCGATGGCGGGCATGCCTACGATGGCGGCGCCGTGTTTGGCGATGGTGTCGATGATGCGGGTGATGGTGGCGGGGTCGATCAACGGGCGGACCGCGTCGTGGACGAGGACGATGTCGTCAGTGGAGGTGGAGGGGAGGGCCGCGAGGGCGTTGGCTACGGAGTCCTGGCGGGAGTCGCCGCCGGTGACTACGTGAACCTTTTCGCTGAGGTTGTGCTCGGCGATGAGGGCGGAGACTCGGGGCTGTTCGGTGTCGCGCACGGCTACGTAGATGGCGCTGATGGCCGGGACAGCTAAGAACGCTCGGAGGGAGTGGAGCAGGATGGGCTGGCCCTTGAGGGAGAGGAACTGCTTGGGAGCGGGGCCGGCTGAGGCCATGCGGGTGCCGATACCGGCGGCGGGGAGGATCACGAAGACAGACATGGGAAGCTGAGTATAACAAGGGGTTAGAGCGAAGAGTGAAGAGTGAAGGGAAAGGGTGAGTGCGCTAGGCTGGAACGGTTGCAGGCTAAGGAGGATCGCGATGAGGAGTTCGATACGGCGATGGGCGTTTCTTTTGGTTGCGGGAGTGGCTCTTGAGTCCGGGGTGGCGGTTGCGCAGAGGGTGAGTGGGGCGCCGTTGGAGGCTTCGCTGGTGAAGGCGATCAAGGAGTATGACGAGGCACAGTTGCATGGCGACCGAGCGGCGCTGGAGCGGCTGGTGGCGGACGATTACCTCATTGTGCGTCCGAAAGGGGCGGGAGATAAGGCCAGCTTGATTGCCAATATGAGTCATGCCGGGATGAAGCTGGAGCCGTTTACGGTGCTGAAGCCTTTCACGCGGAACTATGGGACGACGGTTGTGACGGGAGGATGGGCGGAGTTGAAGGGAGTGGATGGCGGGGAGCGGTTTAGCGAGAAGTTTCGGTTTTCTGATGTGTGGTCCAAACGTAAAGGGCGGTGGTACGTGGTGATGACGCAGCTGACGCCTAGCGAGGCTCCGTAGTGGCGGTGAAGATGCTGAAGCTGGGACGGTCGCTGCTGCGGGCGGGGGAGCGGGTTTGCGTTGCGGTGTCGGGTGGGGCGGACTCG
>CAZZYB010000351.1:0-4898 GCA_964658125.1 uncultured Acetobacteraceae bacterium
GTACGACCGTTTCCAGGCCAAGGCGCAAAGCTTCGCCGCAGAGGTCGAAGCCTGGAAAGACACCACTCTCGGCGCCGACTTCCCCAGCGAAAGCAACTAACTCCCCGCGTTCATGCCTCCCCCAGCAACTTCGCCCGCGCTGGGCTCATTTGGGCTTTACTCTCTAAGAGGCGAAATCAAACAGCTTCACACCACTTGGAAATCGAGGAAACGGCAATGGAACTTGGAATCATTGGACTAGGCAAGATGGGCGGAAACATGGCCGAGCGCCTCCGTCTCGCGGGCCACAAGGTTGTCGGCTTCGATTTCTCCGCCGACGCAGTAAAGCGCCTCACCGATGCCGGCTCCACCGGCGTCAACTCTCTGGAAGACCTCGTCAAGAACCTTCAGGCCCCGCGCGCCATCTGGATCATGGTCCCCGCGGGAGACCCCGTGGACGAAACCATTGCCAAGCTCAAGCCCATCATGGACAAGGGCGACATCTTCATCGACGGCGGCAACTCCAACTACAAAGACTCGCAGCGCCGCCACGACGAGCTCAAGCCCGAAGGCTTTGAGTTCGTCGACGTCGGCACCTCCGGCGGCATCTGGGGCATCACCGAGGGCTACAGCATGATGATCGGCGGTGACGAAGACGTCGTCGAACGTCTCCGCCCCATCTTCGCCTCTCTCGCCCCTGGCGCCGACCAGGGATGGGGCCGCGTAGGCGGCTGCGGCTCAGGCCACTTCGTCAAAATGGTCCACAACGGCATCGAGTACGGCCTCATGGAGTCTTACGCCGAAGGCTTTTCCATCATGAAGGCAAAAAAAGCCCTCGGCCTGGACATCACCCAGATCGCCGAAATCTGGCGCTTCGGTTCCGTCGTCCGTTCCTGGCTTCTCGACCTCACCGCCGACGCCCTCAAAAAGAACCCCGAGCTCGACGGCATGGAAGCCTACGTCCCCGACTCCGGCGAAGGCCGCTGGACCGTCATGGAAGCCATCGACCTCAACGTCTCCGCGCCCGTCATCACGGAGTCCCTCATCCGCCGCCTCCGTTCCCGCGAAGACAACAACTTCACCGACCGTATGCTCTCCGTTATGCGCAACGAGTTCGGCGGCCACGCCATCAAGAAAAGCAGCTAAGGGCAGGAAGTAGGAAGTAGGGAGTAGCAACCTACCTCCTAGTTCCTACTTCCTACTTCCTATTTCCTCTCTCCCGGAGCCCTCCATGTCCACTACCCAGGTCAATATTTCGCCCGAAGCCGTGCAGGCCAGCCAGCTTCTCGCCAAGCGCCCAGACCCCTGCATCGTGGTCATCTTCGGTGCGTCCGGCGATCTCACCAAGCGCAAGCTCCTGCCCGCGCTCTACCACTTGCGCCAGTCCGGTTATCTCCCCGAAGATTTTGCCGTGCTTGGCGTCGCCCGCCGCCCGCTCGCAGACAGCTTCGCGCCAGACATGAAGGACGGCGTCCTCAAAGGCGGCGGCGTCGAAGCCAACGACCCCGCGCTCGATCCATTCATCAAGCGCGTCCAGTATTACTCCATGAACTTCGATCAGGCCGACCACTACGCCGGTCTCAAAAAGAAGCTCGAAGACATGGATAGCGAGTTCAAGACCAGGGGCAACCGCCTCTTCTACCTCGCCGTCGCGCCTGAGTACTTCTCCGATATCGTCAACTTCCTCGGCCAGCAGAACATGAGCAAGCCCGCCGCGGGCACCTGGGTCCGCACCATCATCGAGAAGCCCTTCGGCCACGACCTCCAGAGCGCCCGCGCCCTCAACGACGAGGTCAACAAGGTCTTTCAGGAAGACCAGATCTTCCGCATCGACCACTACCTCGGCAAAGAAACAGTCCAGAACATCCTCGTCTTCCGTTTCGCCAACGGCATGTTCGAGCCCGTCTGGAACCGAAACTACATCGACCACGTCGAAATCACCGCCGCCGAAGCCATCGGCATCGAAGGCCGTGGCCCCTTCTACGAGACAGCCGGCCTGCTCCGCGACGTGATCCAGAACCACGTCATGGAAGTCCTCAGCTTCATCACCATGGAGCCGCCTGTCTCCTTCGAAGCCGCGTCCGTGCGCAATGAGAAGGTCAAGGTATGGAAGGCGATCAAGCCAATCCTGCCTGAAAACACCGTGCGCGGACAGTACGGCCCCGGCAAGGAAGGCGACAAGGACGTCGTCGGCTATCGCCAGGAAGACCGCGTCAATCCCGAGTCGCAGACCGAAACCTACGCCGCCCTCAAGCTCGAAATCGAGAACTGGCGCTGGGCCGGCGTCCCCATCTACATCCGCGCCGGCAAGCGCATGGCCAAACGCATCACCGAGGTCACCATCCAGTTCAAGCAGCCACCCCTGCGCCTCTTCAAAGATTCCGTGGGCGCGGGCGCTGAAGGCGTCAAGGCCAACCTCATCTCCATGCGCATCCAACCGGACGACGGCATCGCCGTCCGCTTCGCCGCCAAGGTCCCCGGCCCCAACATGAACATGACCACCGTGCAGATGAACTTCAGCTACGCCGACGCGTTCGGCGCCAGCGCCAACAACGGCTACGAGCGCCTCCTGCTCGACGCCATGCTGGGCGACGCCACCCTCTTCGCTCACCGCGACGGCGTCGAAGCGACCTGGACCCTCATGACCCCCGTCCTCGATGCCTGGAAGAACGGCCCCAAACAGGACTTCCCCAACTACACCGCCGGAACCTGGGGCCCGGAGTGCGCCGACGCCCTCCTGCACCGCGACGGCCGCCGCTGGCGCAAACTCTAACTCGCAACTCATAACTCGGAACTCTTAGTCAAACCGACCGCCCCATCCGCCACTTCTCACCAAAGGAGCCCAAAAGCATGCCGCGTCCTGTGACTGTCACCTACCAGGTTTTCCCCACCGCCCAGGACATGGCCATGGCCTCCGCCCGAATCTTCGCCGCGCGCGTAGAGCAGGCTGTAGCCGCGCGCGGCCTCGCCCGCGTCGCCATCTCCGGCGGCAGCACACCGCAGGCCACGTTCAAAATCCTCGCCGACCCCGCGAACCCCTTCCTCACCACCATCCCCTGGGACAAGCTCTTTCTTTACTGGGTCGACGAGCGCTGCGTCCCACCCGACCACCCCGAGTCCAACTACGGCGTCGCCAAAGACCTCCTCCTCAGCAAGGTCTCCATCCCCGAAGCCAACATCTTCCGCATGGAAGGCGAGCTCGACCCCGAGGAAGCCGCCAACCGCTACGAAAGCTACCTCCGCAACAGCATGAGGCTCGAAGGCGCCGAGTCCCCCTCCTTCGACCTCCTCGCCCTCGGCATGGGCGACGACGGCCACACGGCCTCGCTCTTCCCCCACACCGACGCCCTCAACGAAATCGGCCGCCTCTGCGTCGCCAACCGCGTCCCCCAGAAGGACACCTGGCGCATCACACTCACGTGGCCCGTCATCAACCAGGCCCAGGAAGTCGTCTTCGAAATCGAAGGCCCCAAAAAGCCCGACATCCTCGCCGAAGTCCTCACCGGCTCCCACGACCCCGAGCGTCTTCCCTCCCAGCTCATCCGTCCCTCGAACGGCAAGCTGCTCTTCCTGCTCGACGAAGTAGCCGCAGCCAAACTGCCGCCCGCAACCGAGGTATTTACCTCGCCCGACGGCAGCCGTAAAGTGGGTACGTTGGAAATCTAGGCGTTTGGAGCAAGAATGATTCTGGCAGGCGATGTCGGTGGAACGAAAGTCCATCTCGCACTCTACAACTTCGAGGCTGGCCGCCTCATCCCGGTGCGCGACCACAAATATCCAGCCGGCGAGTTCGCCTCCCTCGACGACGTAGTCCACGATTTCCTCAAAGACCCCGCTGAAAAAGCCCAGATCACAGCGGCCTGCTTCGGCCTCCCCGGTCCCGTCCGCGACGGCCGCCTCAAGCTCACCAACCTCCCCTGGACCCTCGACGTCCGCGAGCTCCAACCCTCGCTCGGTATCGAGCACATCTTCCTCATCAACGACCTCGAAGCCAACGGCTACGGCATCCCCGAGCTCGCCCCCGCCAGCATCGTCACCCTCCACGAAGGCGACGCCGACGCCCAGGGCCACCAGGGCCTGATCGCGGCCGGCACCGGTCTCGGCGAGGCGCTGCTCATCTGGGACGGCAAACGCCATCGCCCCATCCCCTCTGAAGGCGGCCACTGCGACTTCTCCGCCCGCACCGACCGCGAAATCGCCCTCCTCCAATACCTCCGCCGGACCCTCAACGGCCGCGTCAGCACCGAGCGCGTCGTCTCCGGCCTCGGCATCAAGAACATCTACGCCTACCTCCGCGACGTAGAAAAACTTCACGAGCCCGCCTGGCTAAAGCACCGCCTCGCCACCGAAGACCCCAACGCCGTCATCGGCACCTGCGCCGAGGACGGCACCAGCTCCATCTGCTTCGAAACCATGAAAATCTTCGCCGCCGCCTACGGTGCCGAGACCGGCAACATCGCCCTCAAGGTCCTCGCCACCGGCGGCATGTACCTCGGCGGAGGCATTGCACCAAAGGCCCTCAAAACGCTCCAGAACGGCCAATTTATCGCCGCATTTCTCGACAAAGGACGCCTCTCTCCGCTGCTCCAGGCCATCCCGGTCCGCGTCATCCTCGACCAGACCTGCGCCCTGCTAGGCGCCGCAGCCTACGCCGAAGCCCGCGCCGCCGAACTCTCCGGCATCTCCCACCGCGCCGCCTCCATCTAACTCCGCCCCATAACCCGTTGCGAACCTTGGCGTTCTTAGCGTCTTAGCGTTTTCCTCGTTCTCCCTGCAAACACGTACACTTCCAACCAGCGTCTATCCCGTTGAGGCCCACCGCATGACCCGCACCATCACCGCAGCATTTCTCCTCTGCACCACCCTCTTCGCCACCGCTCAGCGCCTCCCCACCAACGTCCACCCCATCCACTACACCC
>CAZZYB010000352.1:0-1771 GCA_964658125.1 uncultured Acetobacteraceae bacterium
GCTCACGGCGTCCCAGACCCGCAAACTTCTCGGCTTCGGAACCCGTTACGAACTCGATGGCTTCTTCAAAGCCCACAACGTGTGGGATCACGCCTACGGCCTCGAAGATCTTGAGCAGGACCGTGAAACGACGCGAAAGCTCGTTTCTGAAGATCGTATTCCAGCATGATCGTCGTTGCTGATACGACACCTCTGAATTATCTGGTGTTGATCGGCCAAATTGACCTTGTCCCAATGCTCTATCAAAAAGTCTTGCTTCCCGGAGAAGTTCATCGGGAACTCCTGGACTCCGGGGCACCTGCACAGGTACGAGCTTGGGCATCTGCGATCCCTTCATGGTGTGAGGTGTCGACTTCTCCACCCCTTCCCGATCCAAGACTCGACGAAATCGACTCGGGAGAACGAGACGCTATTCAACTAGCGTTGGCAAATGGGATCAATATCCTGCTCATGGACGACAACGATGGCCGACGCGTTGCGCTACGTCTTCATTTGTCTGTCACTGGTACTGTCGGTGTCTTGGAAGCCGCCGCGCAATTGAAGCTCATTGATTTTCGATCCATGTTGGATCGATTGGAGAGAACGAACTTTCGTTTATCGAAAGCTCTTCGCGACGATTTTCTGAGCCGCAACCCGTAGATTGACAAATCCCAGTTCCAGACCAATCGACTCTAGTAAGCTGTACGCGGAGACTCCCATGCCACCCACGCTCTCACCCGGCTTCAACCCCATCCGCATCCTTCTCCGCCTTGCCGTTCTGGTTGTGATAGTCATCCTCGCTTTCGCCTGGGGAGGCCCTGCTTACACCCGCTACCAGGCTCGGCAGAATGCCGCCAATCAGATTGAGCTCAACGCTCTCCGCATTCAGCAGACTCAGCAGCTAGTCGAAGTCGAAAAACAGAAGGCGGAGATCAAGATCACCGAAGCCTACGGCATTGCCAAGGCGCAGGAGATCATCAACGCCACCCTTACCGACAAATACCTGCAGCACGAAGCCATACAGGCACAAGAGAAAATGGCCGACTCACCCAACCACACGACCATCTATATCCCCTCAGGACAGAACGGAATCCCTCTCGTGCGGACCGTAAATGATGAGCCCGACCACTCCACAGCAGCGCGCTGACTGCGTAAAGAATGCAAGCGTAGCCTACGAACCGGGCAGGGTAAAGCAATACGGCCATCCAGATTTCAAGCATGGGTCTCCCTTTCTCGTGCAACGAAATCTTGATTTGAGCTACTCGCGTTCGACTATCAGCCACACCGCGACACCGCCGAGGAACAGCAGCATCGCCACGCTCGCCGCTACCGGCAGCAGGTTCAGGCTTGCCTTCACGGAGATTAGTGAGGAACCCATCGCCGCCAGCCAGCCTCGCCAGCCATCGCCTCGCCGAGCCTCGAATGCAACCACTCCCAGCGCCACCGACAGCGTCATCGCAATCGCAAATATCTGCGCTCCCCAAATCGGCCGCCGCACGGTCTCCAGCGCCGCTTGACGCTTTCGCAGTTGCGCGCGCCACCAGATCAACCCTGCCGGCTCCAGCCGCGCTCGCCCGGCGGAAGTCTCGCGTGCTTTGCGCAGCGCCGCCGTCACGAGCACCATCTCCGAGCAATCGCGGCAGCCGTCTACATGCGCTCGCAACTCTGCGGCGCAGGCATCGGGCCAGTGCCCCTGCATCAACAGCGTGCGAACTTCTTCGTGGTGCGAACACTTCAGGACACTCACGCCGCTCCTCCATTCTGTAGCAGCCCTGCCATCTTCCGCCGAGCC
>CAZZYB010000352.1:1781-4889 GCA_964658125.1 uncultured Acetobacteraceae bacterium
AAACAGCAGTAACCGGATGCTCGCGGCACCCAGCCCCGTTACCTCTGCGATCTCGCGATGCGAGTAGCCCTCCGCATGCGCCAGCCACAACAACTGCCGTTCCCGCGGCCGCATCCTCGCCAGCGCCGGTCCCAGCAGCGCCTGCGAGTCCATCTGCTCGGACGCATCTACGGAAGCAAAGAAACCTTCCGGCAGATCTTCAATTGAGCTTGCACGAGGCCGCCGCCAGTGGTCCTTCATCAGGTTCGTCGCGATGCGGAATAGATAGCGCCGCGCTTCCACTTCGCCATCCGTAGAAGCCGATGCACAGAGAAAGCGCACGAAGCTCTCCTGCATCAAGTCGTCGGCCAGTGCGGGGTCGCCCGACACCCGCGCCAGGTAAGCCCACAACGGACGCGCCGATCGCTCATAGAAACCCGCGAAGGCGTCGCTATCCATGGGCAGCTCGATAGCCGCCGCTTCGGGAACTTTCACGCTCGATAGTAGGAAGTCCCAGGTCATCGCCAATCGCTCCGCATTGCTCCAGCAAGCCCATCGCGGCTCACTGCCGTTCTCTCAGCAACTCGGCAGTAGCCCCGGCAGGCTGGTCGATCAAACCCAGCCGCCGCGCCAGTACCCATGTAATTCCCGCCGAGATCAGGAAGCCGAGGCCAGGCATCAGCAGCAGTGTTCCCACCACCAGCATAGCCATTTCTCCATCGCCAACGCTATGCCGAAGAAAGATCATCCCTACACCGGTCAGCGTCAGCACAACGCCTATCTGCAGCGTCGTGATCACGCGGGCGACGAGATTCGGCAATCGCTGCGAATCTACTTCTGTCGCAATCGGCGCCGCCTCCAAAAACCGCTTCCCGGCATCCGTCTCCATGTATGCGAGCAGCTCCTGGCTGGTGCCAAACTTGTCGATCAGCTTTCCATGGACTTCGGAGTGCACCTTGAAGGCCCGCCCCCATCGCCGGTTCGCTGTAATCAGCCGGATCAGCCACAGTAGGGATCCCAGGAAGGCGCCGATCCCGAAATACGGTCCCAGATCGTTCGATATTTCGTTGAACGTGCTGCGGGATTCGTGGTGCTCGAAGCCGCGCTTCGGTTGCAGAATGTCGTAGTGCGACTGCCCCGGCTCCTTCAACTCCGAGAAAAGATAGTACGAAGGATTGCGCGCGACTTCCGGATGCTCCTGAAGAAACTGCGCCAGTTCCGGGTTAGTCTTCGCTACATAATCCTGGTTGCTCAGCAGCGCCGGATCGCTCGACAACACATCGGCAAGATTCGGGCTCACGCGCAATAGCTGCATCAGCCGTTGCTGAGTCACGCCCGGATTCTTATCGACAGGCGCACCCGCCGTCGTAGAGCTCACTGACGAAACGGCCTGCGGTTGCGCCACCACGGCGCCTCGCAGCATGGTGGCCGTCAGCATGGTGACGCAGACCACTCTGCCCAGCCAACGGCGGCGGCTCGGGGTATCAACTTGCGAGAAGGTAAAAGTGCGATTGAAATGTCTCATGCCCATACAACGAACGACCGGGCATTCGGTTAACACCGCAGCCAATTTAAGTCAGCGCACGGTCCAGGTGCGTGTATCCGCCGTCCACCAATATCTGCTGGCCCGTCGTATGCCCCGACTGCTTCGGTGACAACAGGAACACGACCATCGCCGCGATCTCCGCAGCGGTCGTCATACGCTTGCCCAGCGGAATCTTGTCTTCGATACTCTTTAGCGCTGCTGCCGGATCTTCGCGCGTGCTGATCCACCGCTTGTATAACGGCGTCAGCACCTCCGCCGGCATCACCGCATTGACACGGACGCCGAACGGCAGCAACTCCGCAGCCCACTCCCGCGTCAGCGCCAGCTGCGCCCCTTTGCCCGCTGCGTAAGCCGAAGTGCCACCCTGCCCCGTCAGCGCCACCTTCGAGCTGATGTTCACGATCGATCCCTTCGCCGCCTTCAACATCGGCAGCGCATAGTGCGCCATCGAGTAGTAGTGCACCAGGTTCTTCCGCAGGCTCTCCGTAAACCGCTCAGGGTCGCCGTTCTCCAGGCCGACACCATCGTTCACGCCCGCATTATTTACAAGGCCGTCGAGCCGTCCATACTTGCGCTCGACGTACTCCACCGCTCGTCTGCAAGCCGCGATATCCGCAAGCTCCGTCTCCACAAAATCACAGCGCCGCCCGTCACGCGCGGTCTCCGCCATGAAAGCCGCCACCTGCTCTTCAGCCCGGCTCACGACCACCACCCGCGCGTCTTCATCGAGACACGCCCGCGTGATCCCTTCGCCAATGCCCGAGCCGCCGCCGGTAACTACGATCACGCTATCCTTCAATCCCAGGTCCACATCCGCTCCTTACCGCAAGTTAAAGAACCCGCCGTCGATCGGCAGATCCACACCCGTCAAAAACGAAGCCGCATCGGAACAGAGATACAGCGCCATCAGCGCAATTTCCTCCGGCGTGCTCATCCGCCCGATCGGCTGCGACTTCGCCAGCACCTCCATTTGCGCCGCCTCGCGCCCCGGATAATCCTTCGCAAGGTAGCCATCCACGAAGGGCGTATGCACCCGCGCCGGTGAAATGCAGTTGCACCGAATCCCCTGTGAAATATAGTCCTTCGCCACCGACAGCGTCATCGACAGCACCGCACCCTTGCTCATCGAATAGGCGAACCGGTCCGCCAACGCCGCCGTTGCCGCAATCGAAGCCATGTTCACAATCACGCCCCGCCTGGCCTCAACCATTCGCTCGATCACCGCGCGCATGCACAGATAGGTCCCGCGAACATTCACGGCATACAGCCGATCTAAATCCTCCGGCGTCGTCGACGCCAGCGTCCCAATGTGCGCAATCCCGGCGCAGTTCACCAGGATGTCTACCGGCCCTCCAACCTCCGCAAACGCCTTCGTCACACTCGCCTCATTCGACACGTCGCAGCCAAAACCCTTCGCCGCGCCGCCAATGTCCGCCGCTGCAGCGCCAGCCTTCACCGGGTCGAGATCCACCAGCGCTACCTCCGCCCCCTGGGCCGCGAAAACCTTCGCAATTGCCAGCCCGATACCGCTCGCGGCTCCGGTCACAACCGCTCGCTTGCCCTTCAGCTCGAACACATCCACA
>CAZZYB010000353.1:0-4433 GCA_964658125.1 uncultured Acetobacteraceae bacterium
TTCCCTTTGGCGTGACAGCTGGCAAATCTACGAACCGGACCAAAGCGCAGCCTTTGAAACCGGGACGGCCCCAACGGGCACGCTCCAGTCGAGGTCGTCTCTGACGGCCAACTGTAGGAGAGTTGCGCTTCGGGTGGTAGTCTGCCAGCGTTGGGACGGCGCCTCCTGCCTCCACAGTCGGCGCGTCTGCGATCCTCAGTTCATGTCATAACCATCAAGGCAGATGAACGAAGCGTGTCCCTACTGAGTATTGCGGATGTGTATTTTGGATGGATCTCGAAGCGAGTTAAGCCTCTTGAGTTAGTTGGAGCACCGAATGGGATTTGAACCCATGAATACTGGTTTTGCAGACCAGCGCGTTAGCCACTTCGCCATCGGTGCTCATCGTGCCGCCACTCCATAAGACCTGGCGGCACAAGATTTTACTTCGGTTGCGACGTCGTCCGCAGATAAGGCTTCACCGTCTTATAACCCGGAAAAGTCTTCTCGGCTTCCTCGTTCGACACGGCGGCCGTGATGATCACATCGTCGCCTTGCTTCCAGTTTGCCGGAGTCGCCACCTTGTGCTTCGCCGTCAATTGGATCGAGTCCAGCACGCGGAGGATCTCGTCGAAGTTGCGTCCCGTCGTCATGGGATACGCAAGCTGCAGCTTGATCCGTTTGTCGGGCCCCACCACAAACACTGTGCGAACCGGTGCATTCAGCGCGGGGGTGCGGCCTTCCGAAGTCTCGCCTGCATCGGCAGGGAGCATGTCATAAAGCTTTGCGACTTTCAGTTCGGGGTCGCCGATCAGCGGGTAGTTCACCTTGTGTCCACCTACGTCTTCAATGTCCTGCGACCATTTGCTGTGGCTCTCGACGGGATCGATGCTCAAGCCGAGCACCTTTGCGCCACGCTTGGCGAACTCGCCCTCTAGGCCGGCCATCGCGCCCAACTCGGTCGTGCAGACGGGCGTGAAGTCCTTCGGGTGCGAAAACAGAACCGCCCAGCCATCGCCAATCCATTCATGAAAATGGATGGTGCCCTGGGTTGTCTCGGCAGTAAAGTCAGGTGCTAGATCGTTGATGCGAAGTGACATCTTATTTCCTCGTATTGGATTTCAGCGTTTGCGCTGGGCCGCGTTTCCATTCCTATTACCTGGCCGCTAGTTCCTTACAGTAGAAGACCCACCCGGCGATCGCCTTGGGTGGGTCCTGACTTCGAGTTTCCTGACGCTTACCGTCTTGACTCTCTCATCGGCAGACCCACGCGCGCTCACAGCAACAGCAGCGCGTGGAAGTCGGGATGGAGTTCAGCATCGTCATCTGTGTCAAAACCTAAACCGCTACCAGCGCCACGCGCTAGCATGGAAGGCAGGTTTGCCTCCTTGCGGTAGTTCCAAACTACGCCCGCTGCCGAGGCATGTCAAACCCGCGGAGACCACACCATGCCTCAACGCACCCTCGCCTATTCCATCGTCGACGTCTTCGCCGAGCACGCGCTCGAAGGCAACCCCCTCGCCATCTTCCACGACGCACGTTCACTCTCGACGGCGGAGATGCAGGCCCTCGCTCGCGAAACGAACCTCGCCGAAACCACCTTCGTCCTTCCCTCTGACGATGAAAGCAACGGCGTCCGCGTTCGCATCTTCACCACCCAGGAAGAGCTCCAGTTCGCCGGCCACCCCACCCTCGGCACGTCGAGCTGGCTCTACTGGAACCATCCCACTCTGCGCGGCTCGGAGTCGATCACACTGGCGCTCAACATCGGTTCCATCACGGTGCGCTTCACGCCTCCCATGCCGGACGAGCTCGGCGTCCGCGCCACCATGCAGCAGAACGATCCAACCTTCGGCGCCACGCACGATCGTGCCGCTATCGCCGCTGCTCTCGGCTTAACTCCCGACGACCTCGACCAGCAGCATGCGCCGCAGACGGTCTCTACGGGCATGCCATTTTGCATCGTGCCGCTGCGGTCGATCGACGTCTCACGCCGCCTCCAGATCGCGCAGCGCGACGCCCAGCGCTACCTCGACACCTCCGACGCAAAGTTCTTCTACTGCATCGCACCTGCGGACACACACGCCGCGGCAGCAGGCCCTCACTGGCACGCTCGCATGCAGTTCTATGGCGGCGAAGACCCCGCCACGGGCTCAGCCTCAGGCTGCTGCATCTCGTGGCTCGTGCGTCACGGTCTTGCTGCATCGCAGACTCCGACCCTCATCGAACAGGGCGTCGAGATGCGCCGTCCCAGCCGAATCACGACCCAGGCAAAACGCGTCGGCGATTCCATTTCGGAAGTCCTCGTCGGCGGTCGCACCATTCCCGTTGCAAGCGGAAATTTTTTTCTGCCCTGAGTCTCCGCGATTCCCACAGGACCCCCTCCGCAATCGCCAGTGTTAATGCCGCGTTACGAAGCAGCGGTGGAAGCGCTAGAACTATCTTTGGGGCACTTCGCTTTACATTCGCCATTGCAACCTGCCCATTCCGCGCCTATGGTAGGCAAGTCGTCAGCGAGGATTTAGTCCCGCCGACGAAAGACTTTCGCCAGCATTACCTACAACTGAACCGGGAAAGGCAACAGCTTTCCGCCGCTATTTCGTTAGCGCCGCCGCTTCTGTTTAGCGCGACGACACCGGCGTAGGGAAGGGAACTGCCTCTCTCAAAACCCGCGGCCCGCTTGCGTTTTTTCGCGCTCAGGCTTCAGGGGCACCGCTCCAGCATGGCGCGGACAGCAGAGCCTCGCTCTCGCGTCCGACACCCTGCACCACGGAGCAACACTGCCGTGCAAGCGCATCCGCGTCTGCACGGCAGCGGCCCCGCCTGCGCCAAAAGCGCCAGCCCGCAGCGGCCGGCTCCTTTAGCTCCAACCGAGCTTTGGACTCTGAACGTGCCTCACGGCGCGCTCAACCTCCCTCGGTCTGAAATCACGCTTCCGCAATCCGGCAGCGCGCTTCATTCACCACTGGACCCCTCGCAAGGCCCGCTAAAACACCGGTCCACCGGCACGGAGAAACAGAAAAGCATGCGCCCACGTAAGACCATTCTCTGCGTTGATGACAACGAACAGCTGCTCTCGATTCGCAAATTCATGCTCACCACCCGCGGCTACCGCGTCGTCTGCGCCAGCGGCGCCAACGAAGCGCTGGAGTACATCCAGGGCGCGCCCGCCGGCTCTATCGATCTCCTGATCTCAGACCTGCTCATGCCGCAGATCGACGGCAATGAGCTCGTCCGCCGCGCCAAGCAGTTCCACCCCGGTATGCCCGCGCTGCTGATCTCAGGCACGGTCACCAGCTTCGACCGCGCCAACTTCGCCGACTCGTTTCTTCCCAAGGGCGCCGCCACGCCGGCCGAGCTGCTCGACCGCATCCGCATCCTCGTAGCCCGCAAGCGCGGCCCCAAGAAGCAGCCCGGCTCCGTCCCCGCGCCGCAACCCGCAGCCCTCCAGGCCGCGGGCTAGCGCCACGCAACTGCCTACACGCGGTAGTCGTCCGCGCGCCAGCTCACAATGCTCTCTTTGATCTGCTTTTCCGACAGCTTCTCACGCACCGCTCGCCGCGCCAGATCCGGAAGCTCGGCGTTTGACGCAAACCGCAGCGCTACGTACTGCCGCATCGTCAACGACTCAATCTCGATCAACTCCGAAGGCGACACCAGCGAAGCCAGCCGCATACGCTCTTCGATACGAATCGCGCGATCCTGCACCTTCAACGCGTACGTCCGAGCCTTCAGCGCGAGCAGAAAAAGCACCACGGAAATCAGGATGAGCCACATACCGCTGTGCACATGGTCGGCACGATGGTTGTGATACCAGAAACCCGTCGCGATAATGTTGAGCAACAGAATCGGCGCAATGAAAAAGTGAAAAACCGGATCCCAGCGTGTGTGGTTCTTGAAACTTTGTGGAGCGGGCATAAGCGTTCTCGCTTTCCTGATGTGAAGTTTTAGAGGTCCCGTAGGTTGAACGAATCATACACGCGGATCACGAACAGGTAGGCTCAAAGCATGGCCAAAGCAAACAAGCGCATCGGCGCGCATGTCAGCACCAGCGGCGGCGTTTGGACCGCGATCCCTCGCGCCGTCGAGGCGGGCGCCAACACGCTGCAGATCTTCAGCTCCAGCCCGCGAACCTGGAAGTCCGGCGCGGTTAAGCCCGCCGACGCCATCAAGCTCAACGCGCTGCGCGAAGAGTTCGACGTGAACCCTCTCGCCATCCACGCCAGCTTCCTGATCAACCTCTGCTCGCAGACGGAGAGCATCCGCGCCAGCTCTGTCGACGCCTTCCGTGCAGAAGTTCAGCAGGCCCTCGCCCTCGACGCCGACTACCTGGTCGTCCACCCCGGCAGCTGGAAGGGCCTTACCCGCGACGACGGTCTCCGCTTCGCCGCGCAGTCCATCGAGCGCGCCATCGACGGTCTCCCCTGGCAAAATTCCAAATTGAAAATCCTCAT
>CAZZYB010000353.1:4443-4868 GCA_964658125.1 uncultured Acetobacteraceae bacterium
CGCCCCCGGCGCCGAGTTCTCCCTCGGCTCAACACTGGAGCAGGTAGCTGAACTCGTAGCCCGCCTCCGCGAGTGCGCTCCCGTCGACGTCTGCCTCGACACCTGCCATCTCCACGTCGCCGGCTACGACATCGTCACGCCGCAGGGCTACGACGACACGATGAAGCTCATCGGACACACGGTCGGCTTCGACTCCGTGCGCGTCTGGCACTGCAACGACGCCAAGGCCCCGTTAGGCTCAAAGCTCGACCGCCACGAGCACATCGGCGAAGGCACCATCGGCGCCGAGGCCTTCCGCCGCCTGCTGCGCGACCCGCGCTTCGCCCACGCCGCCTTCATCGCCGAGACCCCCGTCGACACCCCCGGCGACGAGGCCCGCAACGTCGGCGTCCTGCGCACCCTCTCCGCCGGATAAAAGTCCGCCG
>CAZZYB010000354.1:0-4863 GCA_964658125.1 uncultured Acetobacteraceae bacterium
GAAGCGTTATAGGCGAAGGCCTTGAATGGAGCGATCGGGCTCTGCGGCATCGCCTGCAGGGTGAGCGAGCCCACGATGCTGCCGAGGTTGACGATTCGGCCTGCCGGGCTCTTCTTGAGCAGGGGCAGAAACTCTCTCGTAATCGCCACGACGGAGAAGAGGTTTGTATTGAAGACGGATTCCAACTCTTGCTGCGTCGTCTCGATGGTGTGAGGATTCAGAAGTCCGCCCTCGCCGCCGACACCGGCGTTATTGATAAAAATATCGAGCTTGCCGAACTTCTCCGCGATGAAGCTGGCGGCAGCTTTGCGGTCCGCGTCCTTCGTAATATCCACAGCTATGGGGTACGCTTCAAGTCCTTCCGCAACCAGCTTGCCGGCGGCCTCCGTGGCGTCTTGTTGCGTCCGGCCGGCAACCACAACTGTGATGCCATTCCGGCCGAGCTGACGTGCGGTTTCAAAACCAATTCCGCGGGTTGCTCCGGTGACGAGTGCTACTTTCTTATCGCTAGGCATAATGCCCTCCTTGATACTTTGGTTACGGCTTGGTCCACAACCGCTGACCAGAACCTGAACGTGGTTTCGATTCATAGATGAGCTTGCACAAAACACAAGCTACTTAGGTGGTGCGGGAACATGGTCCCTTTTCCGCGCCTGGATAATCTCCGTCATGGGCGGAGTGATCAGTTATGGACGGCTATGCCCTGGAGTTCGAATCGCGCTCCAAAAAGCAGCGTTCCCGAACCCAGAAACGCTCGCGGCGGCAACTGCCCCTTGAAATAGCTTCGATACACCGCGTTGAATCTCTCCCAAAGCGACACATCACTCGCAAACACCTGCAGCGACACCAGGTTGTCCAGCGACATTCCGGCCGTAGCCAGAACCCGTTGCAGGTCCTGCATGACCAGGTGCGCCTCCTCTTCCATCGTCTCCGGCAGCCTCGTCGTCCCTGCAATCAGCCCAATGCGTCCGGAGATATACAAGGTCCTGCCATCGACCAGCACTGCATCCGCAAACGGACGCGAAGGATCTGCTGTAAAGTATTCGCGACTCATACACCCTCACTCACATAAAACAAATCTGCAATCGATGCCCGACTCTGCAGGAAAGCCAGAGAGCGTCATCTCAATCTCACCAACCGGTTGCATCCCGATCATGCTGATGGGCTTGTATCAGAAGTCCTCTCCTGACGCTTGCTTTTCAGCATGACCCTTTACGGATGCATCAGCTGCTGCAGTTTGGTTTCGCGGCAATGCTACGGTTTGAGTGAAGTGGCGGCTGTTTCCACGAATTTCGTCACCTCCGTGGGGTGGCTCAGCATTGCAAGATGGCCGGATGAAAGCGCTAAGGTTGTAGCGTTCATCCGGTTCGCCATCTTTGTTTCCAGGGCTGGTGAAATGACGTGATCATTGCTCGACACCACATACCAGGAGGGGAGAGTCTTCCATGCCACCTGAGAAACCTGTGCGCCAAGTGCATTCGTAGCCGAAATGGGCCCTTGCGTAGCAGCAATAGTCGTCTGCTGTTCTGGTGTAAGATCTGGCGCGAAGTCGGCTGCGACGCCGGTTGCGGTCAGCGTAAGGTAGCCATTCGAGTCAAGCATCAAATCATTCGTAATCGGCGTTGCTGGCACTTGGCCGTTGAGGTCACGCGCAGACTCCCCGTTGTCAGGTGCGTAGGCGGCTACATAAACAAGACCCCCAACCCTTGGGTCGTTGCCCAACTGGGTTATGACGACACCGCCATACGAGTGTGCCACCAACAGTGTCTTACCGATCTCTCTTGCGAGGGCACGTTGAACTGTCGCGACATCTTCAGAAAGAGAGGTGAGGGGAAGCTGAACTGCCGTTACGTTGTATCCATCTGCACTGAGGTTCGTAATGATCTGATCCCACGACGAGCCATCAGCCCAGGCTCCGTGCACCAGCATGACATTCTTAATACCAGATGGGCTGCCGGCATGCACCGGGGGAAGGACGCCTGTATAGGAAGAGCATCCGGCCAGTGCGAGAGTGATTGTTGGAAGCAAGAAGCGCGTAGCGCGCATAACCGGGAACTTGTTGAGCATTATTTTGATCCTTTGTCTGTGTGTGTTCTTGAAGGTATTGCTTGGTGCGATCTACTTGGAGCGGATTGTTGAAACGCGTTAGCGGAGAGCAACAAAGGCCAGCGCGATCGCAATGCCATCCTCGAGCAATGCTGCAGGCAGGTCTCGACCGAATGATCTTGCGAGGACGCCTCTTACCTTGAAACCAGCGAAGGTCCCAACAACGGCGCCCACTATTCCTGCAATCAAACCGGTCGCGAAATGTCCCTGAGAAAGTCCAATCGCCGCTCCGCCTAATGCTCCCATCACGACTCGTGCGCCGAATTGCGGGGGGACAAGACGGCTGGGAGTTTTTGGAAGTTTGTCTGTGACAAGCTCTCCAAGAGCCATGAAGCTTGTGATGAACGGCGTAACTCGCTTTCCCAGGAAAGAGAGCCATGTACCCTCAAGTGCAAGATGTTGGGAGCTGGCGGCCCAGCTCACAGCGGCCAATCCAACAATGGCGCGCAGACCACAAGCAATACCAATAATGAAGGCGGAGAATACAGTGTTCATAGGGACTCTTTCATTGTGCGATTCTGGATCGCAGGCTGGGCTTTGCGATGTTGCTCCAAGGCAAGCCTCTCGAGAAATTCATTTCTCTCGAGGGGCATCGCTTGAGGAGTCTTACTTTGGGGTGGATTTCGAGGCGGCATCCGCAATCACACTTGCGACCTTAGAAGGCTGAGCGAGCATGATGACATGGCTGGAGGTAACGGTCGTCGTCGTCGCACCGATTCTCTTTGCCTGGGAGGCCTCGAGATCGGGTGATATTGCCCGGTCATTTGCGGCAATGATGTACCAGGACGGTTTCGACTTCCAGGCTGGAATCGTAACCTCTCCCTTCATTGCGGCAACGTTAACCGGCACCTGTGTGGCGGTGAGAACCTCAATTTCTTTGGCGGAAAGGTCCTGGGCAAAATCCTCCGCAATACCCTTCGGAGTCAGTTTGAGAAAACCATTCTTGTCGGGACGCAGCTCTGAACCGATCGGTGTTGCAACGCTGGAAATCAGGCCAAGAGCCGATTCGCCATGATCCGGAGCCACGGCCGACACATAGACTAGACCGGCGACTTTGGGATCATTGCCAGCCTCGGTGATGACAGCCCCGCCATATGAGTGCCCGACCAGCAATACCGGCCCGTCCTCGAGAGCTATGGCCCGTTGCGTTGCTGCAACGTCGTCGGCAAAGGACGTCAGCGGAATCTGAACCGAGACGACATGAAGGCCCTTCGCCTCCAGCAAGGGAATTACCTTCGACCAGCTCGAACCGTCGGCCCATGCCCCATGAATCAGGAGCACCGTTTTTGCTCCTTGAGAGGGTGGTGTTTGTGCCGTCGCCTTGGCGGCAGGAGCGATGATTGCGAGTAGCGCGACACACGTTGACACTACGTTCCGAACAAGCTTGAATGTTTTCATTATTTTTCTCCTTGATGTGGGGAAGATTCGTGCAGCACTTGAAAGGGCTCAGTTAGAACCCGTGGGGGCCCAGCGAATGTGCATCCACATTTCCTGTGGCCATAGGCACGTTCGCTATCCTGCACTCTTTGAGGCTAGGACTGGCGAAGGGCAACCTCTAGACGATAACCGCCAAAAGTTGGCGATTCCTGCTTGAATGTCGCGCGAAGCGGCCCACAGAGCTACGTTGCCGCGCGTGTGCGCCGCCAGATCCCGGGAGTCAGGCCATGAATTCGATCCAAGGAGCGGTTGAAAGCAGATCGATCGGCGAATCCGCACCGAATGGCGATGCCGGCAAGGGGTAGGCGCGAATTCGTCATCAGGTCTCTGGCCCTATCGACACGGCGCTCGATCAGCCACCGATACGGCGGCACGTTGAATGTTTGTTTGAAGGCACGTGCAAAGTGGCTTACGGATAATTCACATACTTCCGCGACCTGCCGGAGGGCGATATCGCCATCCAGATGAGCCTCCAATAACTCCGTTGCTCTTCGCATCTGCAGAAGCGAGAGTCCGCCCCGAAACTTGGGAGCCGACATTCTTACGCCGCCATACGAGCAGACAAGATGAGAGTTCAGGGCTTGCAAGACGTGGTCCAGGAAGATCTTCGAAGCGGGAAGGGGGCGCTCCAGCGAAGACAGGAGGGGCTGCGCGAGGTGGTGTACGACAGAATCAAACGCTCCCAGCGGCCACACCAATTGCTGAACTAGTGGTGCCCGGTGTGCATAGGCGATCTCATCCAGAGCAGCTTGAGTGGTGTAGAGCACCAATGCGTCGAATGGATTCGGGAGTAGAAGGGCTACCTTTGCCCTCTGGCTGTGATTGGGGCCGAACTCCGCCACTCGGACCCGCAGGTGCGGCCAATTGCCAACAACGGCTACCAGCGCATCGTTCAGCTCCTTGCAAGTCGTCTCGAAAACCGGACAAAGCGTGCAGCTTTGGTGACTGCAGGCGGCATTGTGAGCACGCCCGTGGGTGCTGTTACGCTTGCTGAAATCGCACCGCAGCATGCCATCGCCCGTGCCATCCTCAGCAACGCCAAAGCCGTTATCAGGGAGCTTGTTGGCCGGGCGTAAGCTTCTTGAAGTTCAGTTTTCCGGCCGATAGAAAACTGCATTGGCGAAGCCTGGAGATGATCGGTAGATCAAACTCGTGAAGTGCTGCTACAAACAGCCATTAAGCAAATTCGGCCTCTCATAATGGAGAGGCCCAATCCGTGTAAGTTGTTTGTTGTCTGGTGCCGGGAGGGGGAATCGAACCCCCATGAGGTTGCCCTCGGCGGATTTTGAGTCCGCTGCGTCTGCCAGTTCCGCCATCCCG
>CAZZYB010000355.1:0-4854 GCA_964658125.1 uncultured Acetobacteraceae bacterium
AGGCGATGGACGCTGCCGCCGCAGAGTGTGCGTGCGAGTGGCAGGATGCAGAGGATCCGCTGTACATCCTGTACACCAGCGGGACGACGGGGAAGCCGAAGGGTCTGGTCCATACTACGGGCGGTTATTCGGTGCAGACGTATCTGACGAGCAAGTATGTTTTCGATCTGCGCGAAGAGGATGTTTATTTTTGTACGGCGGATATTGGGTGGGTGACGGGGCACAGCTACGTGGTCTATGGCCCGCTGCAAAATGGCGCGACGGTGATGATGTACGAGGGTGCGCCGAACTGGCCGGAGAACGATCGTTTCTGGAAGATCGTGGACGACCACAAGGTCAGCATTTTCTACACGGCGCCGACGGCGATTCGAGCGTTCATCAAGTGGGGCAATGAGTGGGTGGAGAAACATTCGCTGTCAAGCCTGCGGCTACTGGGGACGGTGGGCGAGCCGATCAATCCGGAGGCGTGGATGTGGTATCACCGCGAGATTGGCAAGGAGCGGTGCCCGATCGTCGATACATGGTGGCAGACGGAGACCGGAGCGATTTTGATTGCGCCGATCCCGGGGGCGGTGCCGACGAAGCCGGGTTCGGCTACTCGGCCGTTCTTTGGCGTGGTGCCGGAGGTGGTGACGAAGGAGGGTGAGCCGGTTCCTCCGGGGCAGGGAGGATTGCTGGTGATCAAGAAGCCGTGGCCTTCGCTGGCGCGGACGATCTGGGGCGATGCCGCTCGGTATAACGAGGCTTATTTTTCGGAGATTCCGGGAATTTATTTTACGGGCGATGGCGCGCGGATGGACTCGGATGGGTACTTCTGGCTGATGGGGCGTGTGGATGATGTGATCAACGTCAGCGGACATCGGCTGGGAACGATGGAGATTGAGTCGGCGCTGGTGGCGCACTCGAAGGTTGCTGAGGCGGCGGTTGTGGGAAGGCCGCATGAGATGAAGGGGCAGGCGATTGCGGCGTTTGTGAGTCTTGAAGAGGGCCACGAGCCGACCGAGGAGTTGAAGCAGGAGCTGCGGCAGTGGGTGGCGAAGGAAATTGGAGCGCTGGCTCGTCCGGATGATTTGCGGTTTACGCAGATGCTGCCGAAGACTCGGAGTGGGAAGATCATGCGGCGGCTGCTGCGGGAGCTTGCGACGACCGGGGATGTGAAGGGGGATACGACTACGCTGGAGGACTTTGGGGTGCTGGCGAAGTTGCGGGAGAATGACGAGTAGTCATTGTCGAAAAGCGAGATCAACGTAATCGTTCAGGTATTCAGGCGGATCGTACGACTTTACATCGAGCGCGAAGCGCCCTTCGGGCAGGCTGATGTGAAATGCGACGCGCATGTATTCGCCATCAAGCGAGTTGTCGTAAACAGTCAACTCATTGAGCGGATTAGGCACGCAATTGATAGCGACAAATAGATTCTGAAAACTCTTTTCGCGGATGTTGCTCAGAACGGAAATGGGAGCGGAGTGGCCGCCGCCGTCAGATCGCTTCATGACCCGTTTCAAATTGATTTCAAGCGTATCGGTCGCAATGTAATGCATCTCCACGTAAAACCCCAAGTCACGGGCCTGTTGTGCTTGATTTAGAGCAACTGTGGACCGAAGAGTAGTCTCGATCGCGAGACTGCGACCGCTTTCGATGTGGTCTCGGATGAAGCGCTCGAAACGCTTGTTGACCTCATCTCGAACTGATTGCGGAATCGAATGGTATGAGCCACCATTCAACTTGGCTGCCTCGTCGTCGGCGTTGAAGAAATCAACACCGAACGATGTGACCGGCATAAGAGCCGACTTACCGGAGCCGGGCGCTCCGGCGACAATGAACAGAGTTGGCTGATTTAAGCTAGCCGCCAAATTCACGTTCCGCACCGGGCGTCATGTCCGCTGGCAGCTCAGTAGACATTCGATTTCCGGCTTCGTCAATGACTCCCAGCGCTCGCAAGCGTGATAGCTCCGCTTCCAGCCGCGCGGGACCGTCGTCGAGAATTTGTTGCACGATGCGACGCCGCTCCAGGGCGTCCTCCTCACGCTGTTGTTTCGTCAAAGTTTGTGCGGTCTGTGGGAAGGTCGCCATGCAAGCACCTCTAAGGGGATTGTAGCGCTAGCGCAGGTTATTGCTGGGGTGTGTGGGTAGTGTGAAGTGGAATGTGGAGCCTTTGCCGAGGGTGCTGGTCGCCCAGATGCTGCCGCCGTGTTGCGTGACGATGCTGCGGCAGATGGCGAGGCCGAGGCCTGTGCCCCCCATCAAGCGGGAGTCTGACGCGTCTACTTGTTTGAAACGGTCGAAGATGATTTCGAGCTTGTCCTCGGGGATGCCGCGGCCCTCGTCGCGGATTTCTATGATGGCCTGGCCTCCGGTTGCGTAGCGGGCGCAGAGGATGATTTCGGCAGGGTTCGGACCGCTGTTGGGCGAGAACTTGATGGCGTTGGAAATGAGGTTGGTGAGCGTTTGGAGGATGCGGTCGGGATCGGCCCAGACGCTCACGCCGTTGGGCTCAATGACGAAGCGGATGTTGGCCTTGATGGCGGACGTCTGCATGAGGGATGTGGTGCGGCGGAAAAGATCGCCCATCGAGCACATGGTGCTGTGCAACTCGGCTTTGCCGGAGCCAATGCTTTCGAGGTCGAGGATATCGTTGACGAGACGCACCAGGCGATCGGTGTTGCCGATGGCGATATTCATCATCTGGCTCATCTTTTCAGGACGCTCCATGAGAGAACCACCGGCGACGAGGCCGAGTGCGGCGCGGAGGGATGTGAGCGGTGTGCGGAGCTCGTGCGAGACGGTGGAGATGAACTCGTCTTTCATGCGGTCGAGTGCGTCGCGCTCGGAGATGTCTGTGAAGGCTACGACAACGCCGACGGCGCGGCCATCACTGGGCGAAAGCTCCTCTTCCGTGCGGAGGGATTCGGCGGAACTTTCGGGCAGGCCAAGGGACATCTGACCCGAGTGTGAGAGGCTGCGGCGCGTGAGTTCGGCTTCGCCGGCGTCGATTTCAGATTCAATCTGGGGTCTTGCTACATACTCTACGGGGAAGCTGGTGCCGTCTTTGCGCCAGAAGATTTCATTGGACACGCGGATTGTTTCGCGCTGGGTAAGCGAGCGCTCGATGGGGCAATCTTCCTGTGGGTAGGGCGTGCCATCGACGTGGGTGTGGTGGATGAGTTCGTGCATGTTGCGGCCCAGAATTTCTTCAGGGCGGTAGCCGAGCATCTGCGCGGCGGCAGTGTTGACTACCGTGACTCGGCCTTCGAGGTCGATGCCGTAGATGCCGTCGCCTACGGATTCGAGGACCGAGTTGGACTGGCGTATGAGAGCGCGAAGCTGTTCTTCGGCGCGAACCTGCTCGGTGATATCGATGCCGAACGCGAGGACGTAGGGTGTGCGTCCGGACTCTTCGATGAGGCGGTTGCGATAGGCCATGACGCGGGCTTCACCGTTGACGTGACGCATGTGAAGCAGACCCTGGGCTTCGCCAGTCGCGAGCAGCGAGGCGAAGTAGGGTTGCAACAAATGCACGCGCTCCGGGTCGATGAAGGTTGTGAGGGAGTGACCAACAACATCTTCGATTCGCAGGCCTATGCCTTGTGCACCGTGCGCGTTGATGGAAAGCACGATGCCGTCGAGGTCGTGCGTGAAGACCATGCCGAGGGAGCCTTCGACGAGCTGGCGGTAACGAGCTTCACTTTCCCGGATGGCGGCTTCGGCGACGCGCTGGACGGTGACGTCGATGCCGGTGGCGATGACGAACGTTACCTGGCCCTGGGTGTCGGTGAGCGTGGTGGCTGACCACGAAATGCGGCGGCGTGTGCCATCCGCGGCGACCCAGAAGTTTTCGTAGTCGGTGGGAGACTTGCCGGTACGAATGTTGTGAAACCGCTCGATGTTTTCCCGGATGTCTTCCGCGGGGATGAGGCGCTCCCAGGCGTACCTGCCGACGAGTTCGCCGGAGGGGTAGCCGGAGATGGTTTCGCAGGCCCGGTTGAAGCGAACGATGCGGCCGGCGGTGTCGAAGACGACGACCAGGGCGCCGACGGTGTCGAGCACGGCGGAGACGAAGTTGCGCTCGACCCTAAGAGCGCCTTCGACTCGCTGGCGGGCACGTGAAGCCTTGTCCATGGCGCGTGCGCGGACGTTGAGCTCCAGGCGGGTGACGATCATCTGGCTGAGGGAGTCGAGGGACTCGAGTTGTGCGGCGTTCAGCTTGCGGGCTGTGGTGTCATAGACGCACAGGCAGCCGATGGCGGCGCCTGAGGGCATGACGATCGGCGCGCCAGCATAGAAGCGGTAGCGGCGGTCGCCGATGGGGATGCCGCCGGGGGCGAAATCAGGGTCGCGGCGGGCGTCCGGGATTTGATAGATACCATCGCCTTCGAGAGTGGTTTCGCAGGGCAGTGTGTAGCGTTCGGCTTCGGTGAGGTCGAGGCCATGCCGAGCCATGAAGGAGACACGGTCTTTTTCGACAAGCGTGATCGCCGCCACGGGGGCGTTGGTGATCTGCGCCGCTAGACGAACGATGTCGTCGAGAGCTGGGTCGTGCGGCATCTCCAGTAATTCGTACTGTTCCAGTGTCTGGAGACGCGGCTGTTCTGCGCTGGTTGGAGACTCAGTCATCACTGCTGCTCGAAGGATATAAAGCGAAGTGCGGGTGTGGCTCTCCCCCATTCGGGTTCAAGGATCGGACAAAGGTAACCGGACTAGGGAGTGACTATATGCAGATTACGGCTTGGGAAGGGTGCAGCAATCGCCTTCTGCGGGAGCGTCGTTCGCGCTTGCATCCAGGGCGACTTTCCAGGAGCCGTCGGCGACTTTCTTCCAGAAGGTGATGTAGCGTCCGGCCGTGACGACGGGTTG
>CAZZYB010000356.1:0-4848 GCA_964658125.1 uncultured Acetobacteraceae bacterium
CGAAGGTCCGACGGGCGGATTGCTCAGTTGGGTGCTTCAAGGCATCAACGACGCCATCATCGACAAGGCGGACATTGTTTCCATGTCTCTGGGCTCCGTCATCGACCTCTATAGCGGAGACGGTGCGGGCTGGAAAGCCAGCTTCGACCGCGTCGCGCACGCGGCTGCCCAAGCCAACGTGATCCTTGTTGCCGCTGTCGGCAATGATGGAATTGACCTTTCCACAGGGCGTTTTATCGAACTCCCGGCGCAGGCGCGGGACGTGCTTCCGGTCGTAGCTTCCACCAATCCTGCGTGCGCGGAGAACCTTTCGCCGAACGCTCCCTGTGTAGCGGGACCTGTGACGCGGCCCTATTACAGCAACTTCGGACTGACCCTCAATGCTGTTGCAGCTCCGGGCGGAAGCGCGCCGAATGTCAGCGAGACTGGCGTAAACGGTTGGGTTCGGGGAGCCTGTTCACTCACAAACTGCTTCGATTCCGGAACCTCCGGCTACACCCAAGCCATAGGGACCAGCGCTTCCGCGCCGCTGGTTGCCGGAGCGGCGGCGCTAATCCACGCTGCTCATCCCACCTGGACAGCAGCGCAGATCGTAAGCGCGCTGCGCACTACGGCAATCCACACCTCAGGCATGACAGAAGGTCAACTCAATACTGCCGCAGCACTCAACTCGCACTAGGCCGTATCTATCTCAGCCTCTCATAACCACTTGTTGGCCGCCTGTTCGATCTCCCGCCGCATAGCTGCGGGATTCGCGACTAGCCTTTCATCCTCTGCTTTACATCGTGCGCCAGTTTCTCAATCTCTTCTGTCTTGCGAATCACATCCGCCGATGTCTCTTTTTTACCCGCCTGGTCTACACCTGTCTTAACTTGGCTTGCCAGTTCCGCCAACCTCGTCACATCGTCAATGATCTTCTTCTGACGGTCTGTTGCGAGGGTCCTTACACGTCTTGCCTCCATCATGGCGGCCTGTGGATCGGGCATTGCCTCCGGGTCACGGCCGTCGACGGGCGGGAGGGTGGTCGAAGAGGGTGAGCGAGGATGGACGGTGCCCGTTTGTGTCTGGGCTGGGGCCGAGCCGAGGCTCGGTGGAATCGCAAGAACGCAACTTACAAGTACAAAGCTCCAGGAACAGCGCATATCCTACTCTCCCTCTTAGACAGCCCCCGACATTCGGTGCTTCAGATCGTGCGCAAGCTTCTCGATCTCTTCGGTCTTGCGAATGACGTCGAGCGGCGTTCCCTTGAGATCAGGCTGGCCTACTGCGGCGTGTACTTCGGTGGCGAGTTTGACCAGCCTTGTCGTATCCCCTGTGATCTTCTTCTGCCGTTCTTTAGCACCCAGTCTCGCCATTCGAGCCGACTCAAGCGCGGTGTCAACATTGCTGGTACCACTAATTCGACCATCGACTGCGGGGTCGCCCAACGCCGGCTTAGCAACGCCTTCCTGAGCCGGCTGAACGATGATCGTAGATTGCGCCAACGCGATCATTCCGGCCAGCAGATATACACGCATAAGGTCTCCGATCGCTACAGCCTTCGGCTAGCTTTTCATCCGCAGTTTTAGATCGTGGGCGAACTTCTCGATCTCATCGGCTTTGCGGATGACCTCGAGCGACATGGTGTCCTTGGTGGTCTTATCCACTTCGGCCTTCAGTTCGTTGGCCATCTGCAGCAATTTCGCGGAATCTTCGGCGATCTTCTTCTGCCGATCGCTCGTCGAAGGTGGCGTTTGTGCGCCTGCGGCAGTTTGTGGCGGGTGCGAGGGGATACGGGCCGCTCCGACCGGTAGAGAGATAAGTGTCGCTCCGGCCAGCCCAGCTATCAGTAGATTGCGCATGTCGAACCTCCAAGCTGTGGTTTCGCGCTCTCGTCTATTCTGTAAGCGAGGGTCGCGTATCGAATGAGTTACACCATCATGCTACTTCCCGACCCTGTCCCACAAGACGAACTGACCATACACCAGCTGGAAAAGGTCTGGCATCACGATCTTGTCATCTTCCTGCAACATGGTTTGCCAAAGGTCGCCGTCGCGCTGTTGATCGCATTCGTCCTGTCGCGTCTGACGTCGTTTTTTGTCAAACGGATGCGCAGACGCGCAGATCACCTGGTGGGAAACTCTCAGCGCGCGGCGCAGCTGCGGACTGTTGCGGGAATCGTTCGAGCCGCGGCGTACTGCTTCATCGGCGCTTATCTAGTTATGCAGGTTCTGGGCGCGTTTGGCGTTCCGCTGGGGACGTTTATTGCTTCTGCCGGAGTGATTGGCCTGGGGATCAGCTTTGGAGCCCAATCGCTCTTCAAGGATGTGCTGAACGGGATTTTCATTCTTCTTGAGGACCAGTTTGTTGTGGGAGATGTTGTCAAACTCGCTGGTCTTCAAGGCACTGTTGAACATTTGACGCTGCGCTGCACTACGTTGCGGGATGGAGACGGCACAGTTTACATCGTTCCCAACAGCCAGATTGCTACAGTTTCCAACCTGTCGCGCGACTTCTCCGTGGCTTCGCTAAGCGTTGGAGTGGATTCGGCTGTCGATCCTGACCGCGTGATTGCAGTTTTGAAGCAGCTTTCGGCGGAGTTGCGCGCGGATGAGGCGTTTGCCCAGGTGATCATCGACCCGCCGGCGGTGCTGGGCGTCGATAAGATTACCGGGCGCGAAGTGACTTATCTTGTCAATGTTCTGGTGCAGGCCAACCAGCGCGACGGCGTGCTGCGAGAGTTCCGGCGCAGGGTTCTGCAGGCTTTTGAGCGAGAGCATATTGCGCTTGGAACATCCACGAGCACGCTGATCATGTCCCGGGCCGACCCTACGGCGACGCCGGCGCAGGCGTAGACAGATGTTTGCCTGCGCAGAAGGGGGTACCCCCTACCCCCTCTGAGGGGTATCTTGCGCGGAAGTGCTTTAGAATGTGGCGCTCCGCGGCAGGGAACCCTCGCAAGCTGATGAAAACAGGCGACTTCCCTACAAAATATAGATTCTTTTGAGTTTAGCGCTCCCGAAACGGGGGACAACGCCAAGGCGCTACGGACGCCAAGGTTTGCAACGGATTCTTTGCTGGTATCTCCCAATTGTAGCAAGTTGGAGGCTAAAACCCGCCAACTATTTTCGAGCTCGATGTGGTTTGTTTACAGTCGCTTGCGAAAGTTATCCACAGGCCTAGGGCTTGACAGGTTTTGGTCAGACCACCGTTTTGAGGGCGTTCTGGAGTTCTTCGACGGTCTGCAAGGGGGCGAGGCACGCATTGCCGCTACAGATGCTCGCGAAACTTCCGTTCACAGGAGGCAGGCCGGGGAGAGTTTCAGCCAGGGCCGGGGGTAGCGTCTCATTCGGGAAGCCCTGGAGAGAGAGTACGGCCTTTGTTACGGCAAAGGGTGCCACCGCCGCTGCGGCAAGCTGTTTCGCTGTTGCATCGGTTCCGACGACGCAAACCTGGACTGGAGGGTGCAAGGCGCGAACGAGTGCCAGACCGTAACTGGCTGCGTATAAGCCGAAGTGCTCTACGATGGCCGCGAAGGCTGCGAGCGTCCCCTGGGCGGCGGCCTCATGGGCGGGATTGTTGCTGAGTGTTCCGAGGCGGAGCAGGAGCGTTGCGGCAACGGGGTTTCCGGCCGGTACGGGGGCATCCTGCAAAGGCTTTCTGCGAGCGGTGAGGACTCCAATCGGAGCGGGGGCGCCAGCGATCTGCTCCGTGTCGAAGAATCCGCCTTCGGTGGTGTCATGGAATCGCGCGAGCATCATATCTGTGATTGCTTCCGCGGACGCGTAGTAGTGGAAGGCGCCCGTGGCTTCGAAGGCGTCGAGGCAGGCATTTCCAAGGAAGGCATAGTCGTCGAGGATACCGGGGATGCGTGCCGCGTTCCCGGGCTCGCCGTAGGCAACGACATGCGAGACGCCAAGGGTGGGATCAAGACTGGTTTGCAGCGCACGGTCGAGCGATTTCAGCGCAAAGGCGGTCGCCTCGGGAAGGTCGAGGCCGCGGCCTGCGGCGAGATAGGCCGAGATGCACATCGCGTTCCAGCCTGTGTAGATCGTTCGGTCGACGTAGGGCGTCTTGCGCTGGAGGCGGGCGGCGTACAGCTTGCGTTTGGCTTGCTCGAGGAGCGGTGCCTGCGCGGCATCGGGCGAACCCTTTTCGTGCAGGACGTTCTTGGCGGTGTTGTGGTGCATGTCGCCGATTTCGCGGATGTTGAGCAACTCCGCGGCGACGTTGAACTCTTCGTCCGACAGCGCTGCGCGGGCTTCGTGGCGGGTCCATGTGAAGTAGTCGCCGTCATCGTCGAGTGAATCGTCCGCATCCTGCGAGGCGTAGAAACCGCCTCGTTCGCGGTCGCTGAGGCACTCGTCCATCCACCGGACGATGCCTTTTGCGACCTGCGCGAACTGGGGGTCTCCGAAGCTTTGATACGCGTAGACGTAGTTTTTGAGAAGCTCGCTGTTGTCGTAGGCCATCTTTTCGAAGTGCGGGACGATCCAGCGCTCGTCGACGGAGTAGCGGTGGAAGCCTCCGGCGAGTTGATCGTGAATTCCACCGGCGGCCATCTTTCGGAGCGTGGCGGTGGCGACGGTACGGGCGCGGTCGGCGTTCGGACCAGGGCGTGAGGCCGTGTCGATGAGCAGATCGATGGCTCCTGAATGCGGGAACTTGGGTTGGGAACCGAAGCCTCCGTTGCGTTCGTCGAACTGCTGGAGGATGTTGTCGATCATTTTTTCGAGCAGCGCGGGACTCAAAGGACCGGAGCGGCCGGAGAAGCTCTCGCTTTCTTCGATGGCCGACATGACGCTGCTGGCTGATTCGTCGACTTCATCGCGGCGCACCGCACAACCGTTGGTTGGATTGGCGGACGGT
>CAZZYB010000357.1:0-4825 GCA_964658125.1 uncultured Acetobacteraceae bacterium
ATGGCGTGGTGGCAGCGTGGGAAGAAGTTGCACCCCGCATGGCGCCCACATGGTTGCAGCCGACCCTCGCAGCGAGGCAGCGCAAACCGCTTCTGGAACTCGATCTCGCCTGGTTCGGCGAAACGATGCACGACCAATCCCGTGCTACTCTGCCTGGCCTGGATCGTTTTCCCAGCCTGCTCGGAGCGATGTACGTCATGGAAGGCTCGACGCTGGGTGGACAGTTCATAGCTCGCCACGTGGAATCGAAGCTGCATCTCAGCGACGGCAACGGCAACGCTTACTTTCGCGGTTATGGTCAACAAACGGGCCCCATGTGGAAGGAGTTCTGCGAAATCTTGAAGACCACCGTGCCGGACGTCGACACCCCCGTTGTTATCTCCTCCGCAAAAGCGATGTTCGCAGTCTTTGGAGCCTGGATGCAGCAGGAATCAGCCGTCAATGCTTAACCACGTTTCCGACCCCAGCCCCGCGAGCCTCTTGAAGACGACTCTGCAAAACTGCGAAGACGAGCCGATCCGGATCCCCGGAAGCATCCAGCGCCACGGATTTCTGCTGGTCCTCGATTCCAGCGGCAAGCACGTGATTGCCGCGAGTGAGAATGCGGCGGAGTTCCTTGCCGTGCCCACGGCGCTGATCCTTGGGTCGACCGTCGAAGCTGTTCTCGACCGGGAATTGCTCACGGCGCTCAAGACTCTCGGCAGCGCGGCGCAGAATGCGGGCCTGCAAACCTATCTGGGCTCCTATCCTCTGCGCGGAAGGTTCTATAGCGTCATCACGCATTGCGTTGGCGAGGAACGAATCCTCGAATTCGAGCTGCTTGACCGTCTGGTCAATCCGGAGATGGCCAACCAGGTTTTCACAAACTTTGTCAGCAAGCTGGCCAATCTGCGCAGTGAAATCAAACTCTGCGACGCGTTGGTCGAGCAGATAAAAATTCTTACCGGCTTCAACCGCATCATGCTCTATCGGTTTGATGAGTTCGGTCACGGGACAGTGCTTAGCGAGCTCGGGGACGGGGTCCTCCCGAGCTACCTCGATCTTCGTTTTCCTGCTTCCGACATTCCACAGCAGGCGCGCGACCTGTACATCCTCAATACCGTCCGCATCATTCCGGATGCTACGTACACGCCGTCGCCTCTGCACGCTATCCCCAGCCGCGAGGTGGCAACGATGGACATGTCCACGTGCGTGCTGCGGAGCGTCTCGCCCATCCATCTGGAATACATGCGCAACATGGGGACGATGTCTTCGATGTCGGTCTCGCTTGTCTGCGAGGGCAAGCTTTGGGGACTGGTCAGCGGACATCATGCCACGCCGCACATGGTGCCCTACATTGTGCGCAGTGCATGCGATCTTCTGGCTAAGCTTGTCTGCACGCAGTTGATGAACTTCCGCGCCGCAGCGAGCCTCAAGAAGATGGTGCATTTCCATTCGATCCATCGCCGCATGCTCACCGAGATGGCGGCGGAAAATAACTATCTGGCCGCGATGGCGGAGCGGATGGGAGATGTTAGCCAAATTACGGACGCAACTGGGGCCGCTCTGGTGATTGATGGACAGTTTGCGGTGTTTGGACAGACTCCCGGGGTCGCGGTCGTAGGGAGGCTCGCCGAATGGATTGACACTCATCTTGGCGTGGAGTTATTTCACAGCTCCCACCTTGCAAGCGAGATTCCATGGGCGGCGGAGTTCAGCGATGATGCCAGCGGTCTAATCGCCATCCGGATCTCTTACATCAAGCCCAGCTATGTGATGTGGTTCCGGCCCGAGGTGGTGCGAACGGTGCAGTGGGCCGGCCAACCCAAGTCAGGCACGGAGGCGGCCGATCGGCTGACTCCGCGTAAGTCCTTCGACACGTGGAAGGAGCTCGTCCGCGGAAGATCTGTGCCGTGGACGGAGATGGAAATTGATTCGGCCACCGAGTTCCGCGCCGCAGTGACGCTCATTGGCCTGAAGCGTGCGGAAGAAGCCGTGCAGCTGGGCGAAGCGCGTTTTCTTCAGCTGACTCATGCTGTTCCGAACCCGGTGTGGACAGCCAACGACGACGGATATCTTACGTATGTCAACCAGCGATGGCTCGACCAGGATCTATCTCCGCAAGGCCTCTGGTATGAGCAGGACCGCATACCGCCGGAGGATCAACTACGCTGCCAGGAAGCCTGGGCCGAAGCCGTTGCGCAGGCCGCGCCGTTTGAGCTGGAACTGCGGTTTCGCGCTCCGTCCGAAAAGGCTGACCGGTGGAACCTGGTCCGCTGCGTTCCCTTTCGCCGGGGCGACGGGAGTCTTGCCGGCTGGGTTGGCAGTTGTACGGACCTTACGGACCGGCGCCAGCGGGAAACGGCTCTGCGGATGACCGAAAAGCTGGCACTGACAGGGCGCATGACCAGCGTCATCGCGCACGAGATCAATAACCCGCTGGAGGCGATGACGAATCTTCTGTATCTGCTTCGCGAGCATGTTCAGAATGACGATTCGGCCCGCAGCTACATCGCACTCGCCGAAAGCGAGTTGCAGCGCATCTCAGGGATCACCAAGCAGACCCTGCGGTGGTCCAAAGACAACGTCAAGCAGGCGGAGTATGGAACTGCCGGAAACCTGTTTGAAAATGTTTTGAGGCTTTTTGCAGGAAAGATCAGAAACCGTGAAGCGATTGTGGAGATTGTGGGCGGCGAGGATGTCCGTTTCTACGCTACCGTCGGGCAGATGGAGCAGGTGCTCGCTAACCTCGTTTCCAATTCGGTGCAGGCGCTCCGGGTAGGCGGCAGAATCTGGCTCAGCGCGACGAGCGACGGCGACATGATGGAGATTCTGGTGCGCGATGAAGGCCACGGGATGTCCGACGAAACGCTCCGCAACCTTTTTCAGCCGTTCTACAGCACCAAGGGCGACCTCGGCAACGGGCTCGGGCTGTACATCTCGCACGAGATCGTAGAACGCAACGCCGGGACTTTGAAGGTCACCAGCGAAGTGGGAGTGGGTACGGAAATCCGGATTCGCCTGCCGGCGACGGCAGTGTCGGCGAGCGGTCCATCCGCACTCTTGAACTGAGTGCAAAGAGGCGCGCCCGCACCCTTGCTCTCACGATGACAGGTTGGAGGAGAGGATAAGCTTTCTAGAAGATCCAGCCGCCGCCGGCTACTTCGTCTCCCTGGTAGAAGACGGCGGATTGGCCGGGGGTTACGGCGCGCTGGGGCTCGTCGAACTCGGCTTCGATGCGGTCGGGTGCGGTGACGCGGAGGGTGGCGGGGGCGGGTTCGTGGCGGTGGCGGATCTTGATGGAGACGCGGATGGGCTCGGTGGGTTCGGGGATGGAGACCCAGTTGAGGCGGTCGGCGGTCAGGGTGCGGGTGTAGAGCTGGGTGTCGTCGCCGACCGTGACGGCGTGGGAGTCGGGGTGGATGTTGAGGACGTAGAGCGGGTTGGGCGAGCTGATGCCTAGACCCTTGCGCTGGCCTACCGTGAAGCTGTGGATGCCTTCGTGGTGACCAAGGACTTCGCCGGTTGAGGTGACGAGGTCGCCGGAGCTGTCGGGGAGCTCGCGGCCCTGCTCGTCGAGGTACGCCTGGAGGAATTGCGAGTAGCTGCCGCCGGGGATGAAGCAGATTTCCTGGGAGTCGGGCTTCTGGGCTAGCTCGAGGCCCTGCTGGGCGGCCATTTCGCGGACGGCGGGCTTTTGCATTTCGCCGAGCGGAAACAGGGTGCGGGAGAGCTGGTCCTGCGTGAGGCCGAAGAGGAAGTAGGTCTGATCCTTGCTGCGGTCGGCGGGGCGGGAGAGGACCCAGCGGTCGCGGGTTTCGTCGAAGTGGTTGCGCGCGTAGTGGCCGGTGGCGATGCGGTCGGCGCCGATCTGGCGGGCGGTGAGGAGGAGCTGGTCGAACTTGAGGTGGTTGTTGCAGAGGGTGCAGGGGATGGGCGTGCGGCCGGCGAGGTACTCGGAGACGAAGGGGCGGACGACCTCTTCCTCGAAACGGTCCTGAGCGTTGACGAGGTAGTAGGGGATGCCCAGGTGCTCGGCTACGCGGCGGGCGTCGTAGACGTCGTCGATGGAGCAGCAGCGGCCCTGGACGGTTTCGGGCATACCTTCTCGACCGGCGAGGCGGCGCTGGTTCCAGAGCTGCAGGGTGAGGCCGACGAGCTCGTGGCCCTGGGTCTGGAGCAGCGCGGCGACGGCGGAGGAGTCTACGCCACCGGACATGGCCACGGCAATGGTGTTGTTGAGTGTCATTCTGGTTGAAAATCGAGGTTATGACCTGCGATTCGATCCTTCTATTTGATGATACCGGGATAGGAGCGGTCGCGGTTTATGATGGCTCGTGCGGTACAGGTTGTCTTACCGGTTTTTCGCGGCCGAGGATGAGCCTGGCAACGCAGAGTCGGACCCTCTAATTCAGTGGTGCAATGATTTCGACCGAAGCTAAAGCGATCAACGGACGCTGGGCGCTGCCGTTCCTGGGCGTTGCCTGTGCAGTCGGCGTCGCGTCTATTTATTTTAATCAGCCGTTGCTGATGGTGATGGGGAAAGACTTTGGCGAAGGCGCACGGGCGATGGGCTTTGTCGCCGTGGCGACGCAGGTGGGTTATGCCGCGGGGCTGCTGCTGCTGGTGCCTCTGGGGGATATTGCCGACCGGCGCTCGCTGATGATGCGGATGTACGCGGGTGTATCCGTCGCGCTGGCCGGGGCGGCGCTGGCGCAGGGTTTGGTGTGGATGGTGGTGGCGAGTGTTTGCATTGGGATGATGGCGTCGGTGACGCATGTGGCGCTGCCGATGGCGACGGACCTGGTGCCGGAAGCGCGGCGCGGGCAGGCGATTGGGACGGTGA
>CAZZYB010000358.1:0-4810 GCA_964658125.1 uncultured Acetobacteraceae bacterium
GAACGTATGCCGGACACGGACCCGCAGCGCGCGGCTGTGGAGGAATTGGCGCGGCGGACGATGGGAGCGGTGGTGCGGTACCAGGACCGGGAGAGCGGGTTGTGGTGGCAGGTGCTGGACAAAGGCAAGCATCCGGAGAAAGGTGCCGAGCATGATGCGGAGGCGGCTCCGGGGAATTACCTGGAGGCTTCCGCTAGCTGCATGTTTGTTTATGCGCTGGCCAAGGGGATGCGGTTGGGGGTCCTTCCTCAGCGGTACGCGGAAAATGTTGTGCGCGGGTGGTCGGGGATTCAGTCACATTTTGTGAAGCCGGATGGGACTTTGAGTGGGACGGTGAAAGTCGCGGGGCTGGGGGGAACGCCTTATCGAAGCGGGACGTATGAGTATTACGTCAACGAGGCGGTAGGGGACAACGATGCGAAGGGTGTAGGGGCTTACCTGCTCGCCGATAGCGAGATGTTGCAGCGGGAGCGGGTGGGGGATGCGGCGGCCAAGGTGATGGGAAGAACCGTGCTGTTTGATGGGTGGTTCAACTCTCAGAAGCGCAAGACGGCTGATGGACGTGAGGAGTTGTTTCATTACAAGTACAACGATGATGCGAACAGCGGCTACTCGATGTGGGGAAGGATGTTTCAGCAGTATGGGATGCGGGACGAGGTCTTGAACCATGCGCCGCGGGCGGAGGATTTCAAGGGTGCGGGGATTTACATCATTGCTTCGCCGGATATCCCTGCTCTGAATCCGAAGCCGAACTACATGGACGATGCGAGTGGCGATGCGATCGAGAAGTGGGTGAAGGGTGGCGGGGTGCTGGTGCTGATGGAGAATGATTCCGAGCACTCCGAGTTCATGAAGTTCAATACGCTTTCGGAGCGGTTTGGGATTCATTACAACGCGGTGATTCGGAACAAGGAATTGGATAACGATTACGCGAATACGATTGTGCCGATTCCTGCGGGGACGGGTGGGATTTTTCATGACCCGCATAAGGCCCTGGAGAAGGAGATTTGCACGATCACGGTGTCGGGGCCGGCGAAGGCTGTGCTGGTGGATAAGGGTGATGTGGTGATGGCGGTGGCGCACGTGGGGAAGGGATGGGTGTATGCCAACACCGATCCCTGGATCTATAACGAGTACACGGATGGGCGGAAGGCGCCGCTGGGGGAAGATAATTTTGCAGCGGCGCAGGAGTTGACGCGGTGGCTGGTGGAGAAGGTTGCGGCGAAGTAGGGCAAAGGTAAAGGCAAAGGACGCTAGAGACGCCAAGGAGCGCAAAGGGTTTAGGTGGGCGATGCGTTTATGGGGTGGGGAAGAGGGTGGCTCGGAGAGCTTTTGTGAGGTGGGCCAGACGCGGCGAGGGTTCGGAGGGGCTGGTGTTGAGGAGTTCTTCGATCTCGCGAGCGATGAGGGTTCCTTTGGGGTAGCCGAACATGCCTAGTGAGCCGGCGAGGTTGTGGGCTTGTGCGAGCGCGGCGGAGCGGAGCGTGTCGTCCAGAGTTTCGGTGCCTGCTGCTGCGGCGGCGGAGTCGAGCAGGTCGAGGCGTTCGAGCAGAACCGGGGTGTTGCGCAGCCAGAGGCGGGTGAGGAAAGCGTCCGTGGAGTTTAAGTCAGGGGAAGCGCTTTCCATGAGGTCAGAGCTCCCAGCCTAGTGCGGTGGCCATCTGTTGGGCGAGGGCGATTGGATCGAATGGCTTGAAGAGGACTGCTGCGACACCGAGGCCGGCGAATCGGCGCTGATCTACTCCCTGGACCTTGGCGGTAAGGAGGATGACGGGGATGTGAGCGATGGCCGGGGTGTTCTGGATTTGGAGGAGAGTGGTGGGGCCATCCATTGCAGGCATCATGACGTCCATGAGGATGGCGTCGGGCGGGTCGGCGATGGCGGCGAGGATACCGTTGGCGCCTGAGTTTGCGGTGGCTACCTGCCAGCCGGCGATGGACTCAAGCGAAAGGGCCGCTACTTCGCGGATGTCGTCTTCATCGTCGATGATCAGGATGCGTCGCATGGGAAGGATTCTCTGGGCCCGAGTGTAAACCGCGCGGCGTTAGTGTACAGGTAACGCGGGGGTGCGAAGGTGGTTCACCATTGAGAGTACAAGATGTTCGAGATCCTGGGGTTGAACGCGGCCCTTGGTAAGGAACTGGGTGGGTCCAAGACGAAGCTGTTCCATTTCAGGTTCCGAGAGCTGTCGGCCGGAATAAACGACCATTGGGAGCGTGCAGAGCAGCGGTTGCTGCCGAAGCCAATCGACCAGGGCGAAGCCAGTGCCGTCGGGGAGTGTGAGATCGAGGATGAGGATGTTGGGTGGGTTGGACAGACAGGCAGCCATGGCCCCCTGAACGGTTTCGACATGCTGGATGGCGACGTCGTCGGCGGTGGAGCTGGCCTCAAAGCCGGAGAGAACGACGGTGGCGAAGTCCTGATCGTCTTCAACCAGCAGAACGCGGCCCGGACCTGCACCCTGATTGAGAACACGGCCGAGCTCGCCTAACAGGAGACCTTCGTTGAAGGGCTTCTGGACCCAGCCCTGGGCGGCGGAGATGATGGGCGGACCGGCGGCGGTTCGGGCAGCGGGCGAGAGAGCGCTGAGGACGACGACCGGAATGTTTGCGGTCTCAGGATTTCGTTTGAGGCGGCCGAGGGTTTCCCAGCCGGAGAGGCCAGGCATGTAGAGGTCGAGCAGGATGGCCTGGATGTGCTGGTGTTGCGCGAGCTGAATGGCCTGTTCGCCGCGTTCGGCCTCGAGAACGGTGTAGCCGTGCTTGCGGAGGTGCTCGGCGACGATGTGGCGGATGCCGGCGTCGTCGTCGCAGACGAGAATGGCGCCGGCGGTGGGTGCGGGGCTGGGATCTTCGACTGCAGTGACGCGCGGAAGCTGGAGAACGAAGGTGCTGCCGGGACGGTTCGGGATGGTGTCGTCGTTGCGCTCGGCCCAGATGGTGCCGCCGTGCTGCACGGCGATGCTGCGGCAGATGGCGAGGCCGAGGCCGGTGCCGCCCTTCTGGCGGGAGTCGGAGTCTTCAACCTGCTGGAAGCGGTCGAAGATGGTTTCGAGCTTTTCGGCGGGGATGCCGCGGCCGGAATCTTCAACGCGGAGTACGAAGTCGTCGTTGATGGTGCTGCTGTGCAGGCGGATGGAGGTGCCGGGTGGAGAGAATTTGATGGCGTTCGAGAGCAGGTTGCAGAGGAGTTGGAGGATGCGGTCGGGGTCGCCGTTGAAGATGATGGGCTGTCCGTGGAACTCGGGAACGATTTCAACGCGGACACCGGCGGCTTCTGCCATGGGGACCATGGTTTCGGT
Organism: uncultured Acetobacteraceae bacterium; assembly: GCA_964658125.1. Lineage (GTDB taxonomy): Bacteria > Acidobacteriota > Terriglobia > Terriglobales > Acidobacteriaceae > Granulicella. The sequence continues at coordinate 3,303 of CAZZYB010000358.1, forward strand.
GGCCTGCACGATGAGCTCGCGGAGGGAGCAGCGATGGATCTGCATGGAGGAGCGGTCGGAGTCCATGCGTTCGAGGTCGAGGATGTCGTTGATGAGGCGGACGAGTCGGTCGGTGTTGGTGGTGGCGATGCGGAGGAGATTCTGGGCTTTGGGGTCGGCCTTGCCGTAGATGCCATTGGAGAGGAGGCCAAGCGCGCCGCGGATGCTAGTGAGGGGTGTGCGCAGCTCGTGCGAGACGGTGGAGATGAATTCGTCTTTGAGGGTGTCGGCGTGGGTGTGTTCGCGCAGCATCTGTTGCTGCTGCATGGTCATGCGGATGGCTTGCTGGGCCTGGGCAGAGAGGTCCTTTACGCGGTTCTGAGCGCGCCTGTTGGCGTGCAGCAGGAACAGACAGGCAGCGAGAAGGGCCGATATGACGACGTAGGCAAGAATCATGGGGCTGCCGGATTATGGTAACGCACACATTGGTTACTTCAGTGTCGTTTGATGAGGCTGGAGGTCGACAACTAGTAACTAATCGGCATTAAAAGTGACTCCGGTAACGGAGGACAGGAGTTAGACACCCGTTTCGGGCCATGAAGCAGGGGCGGCGCTGAGGCGGATGACGGCTTCACGAGCCTCGACTGCGGCTATTTTGCGGTCGGCTACGGCGGCGGCGGTGAAGTGGATGGGTGCGTCTCCAAATTGCAGGGTAGCGTGCATGCCATGGAGAGAGACGAGGCGCCAGATGTGGTCGACCATGGAGTGGGGGCCCCAGTGGAGGTCGTCGCGGAGGGTTTTGCCGTCGGCTCTGTCACGCGGGGAGATGGCGTAGGTGATGAAGGCGGGGACGATGGGGGCTTCGGCGGCGATGGACTGAGCGAGCAGGCCGCTGCGGAAGGGCATGGCCAGCTCGTCGCCTACGCCGGTTGTGCCTTCGGGGAAGAAGACGACCGGAAGGCCGTCGCGGAAGCCCTTAGCCATGCCTTCGGCGGCTTTGCTGGCGCTGCCGCCCTGGCCGCGGGCTACGTAGACTGTGCCGCTCATGAAACTCATCCAGCCCATGACGGGCACCTTGCGAAGCTCGATCTTGGAGACGAAGACGCAGGGATGAACGGCGGAGTGGATCAGGATGTCGAGCGCGGAGAGATGGTTGGAGATGACGGCGCCGCTGTTCGGGATGGGCCCGTTGACCGTGAAGGTGACTCCGAGAGTGCGGAGGACGCGGGCGCAGAAGCGGCTGAGCCAGGCGGCGCGCTCGCGCCGGGTGTGGGGGCGGGTGACCGCGAGTTCTACGGAAGCGTAGGCGAACATCGCGACGACAAGGCTCAAACGCCAGAGGGATCTGAAGAATTGCAAACGAAGGGCTCCGTCGAGGCTTACATAACGATTTTACAGGGGATAGGTATGCTGGGTAGACGTGATGGAGCGAACCAGTTTTTTTAGACGGCGAGCGGTGGCGCCGGTGTTGCAACTGCTGCGGTACGGGGCCACGCCGGAGCGGCTGGCGTGGTCGCTGGCGGTGGGGT
>CAZZYB010000359.1:0-4808 GCA_964658125.1 uncultured Acetobacteraceae bacterium
GAACCACATGCACAAGAGGCCGAATCCCGCCCATCCCAGAAACTGAACGACGGGCTCGAGCGCAACATGGTGCGAGGTGTTTATAGCCTGCTGCCCTATCCAGCCGGTGAGGGGACGAAAGACATACGCAGCGGCCAGGCTGTGGGGGCCATTCTCTTTGAGCATGAGCTGCATGTGTGAATCGTCGAACTTTGGAAACGTGCGCTTGGCTTGACGAGTAAGAGGAAGCAGCACCAGCAGCAGCACGAGCGATGTCGTGATGTATCTCCAAATTCTTGGCGGCATTTGTGAAAAGTACCACGCTGCAGTGCGTCTGGCTAGCGCTTTTCGGTTGGCTGGACCGCTGTGGTTGGGCCTCCAGGGCATTTCCGCGGGCGCGGAGAAAGTCAGAGGTTTTGGCGGACGTAGTTGGCTACGATCATCAAAAGCTTCATCTGAACGGTGTGGCTGAACCAGTGACCTTCGCCGGGTAGCAGGTGGGTCTCGTGCGGGACTTTCAGTCGGGTGAGGAGTTGGTCGAGAGATCGGGCTTGCGAGACGGGGACTACTGTGTCGGCTTCGCCGTGAAGGATGAGGGTACGGGGAAAGTCGGAGGTGGTTTGGGCGGCGAAGGGTTCGGCGAGGCCGCCGCAGATGTCGACTACCGCCCGGATGCGGCGGCGGGTGGCGGGATCAGGTGACGCGGAGAACTGGGCGGCGAGGGCGAGCGCGAGGAAGGCTCCAAGGGAGATCCCGATGACGGCGACGCGGCCGGGGTCTACGTTGGGGCGGGTGGACACGAAGGTGAGTGCGGCGTCCAGGGTGTCGAGCCACTGCGGGACGTGGATGCCGTCGGTGATGATGGACAGGTCGGCGCGGGTGGTGTTGGTGCGCTCGAAATAACGCGGCGCATAGAGCGCGATGCCGGCGGCGCCGAGGTGTGGCGCGAGCGCGTCGACCCAAAAGCCAACGTTGCCGCCCGATGCGTGCATGAGGACGATGGCCGGGTGCGGGGTGGCGGTGGAGGGCTCGTGCATGTCGATGTGGATGTCGCGGCCGCCGGCGCGGAAGGTGCTTTGCATGGAGATTGGATGCGGCGCAGCAGGATAGGATGGGGCATGAGCGATGCGGACTTCAGGTGGGCGCTGATCGATAGCTGCGGAGCGACGGCGACGATCGCGGTCGGCGTGGCTGAGCGCGTGATTGCGACGGAACGGGTCGCAGGACGCGCGTTTTCTGCGATGTGGGCGGGGGTGCTGCGGAGTTTGCTGGATGAGGCTGGTTGGAGTATTTCGCAGCTGCAGATTGTGGGCGTAGTGCATGGGCCGGGATCGTTTACCGGAGTGCGCGTGGGGCTGGCCGCGGCGAAGGGTTTGTGCGAGGCGGTAGGGGCTAACTTGGTTGCGATATCGCGGCTGAAGATGCTCGGCGACGAAGAGAAGTTGGCGGTGATCGATGCTGGGCGGGATGAATACTATGTGCGCGACGGTGGTGTTGAACGCTTGCTGAAGCACGAGGGGATGATTGCGGCGGCGCAGCAGCGCGATGTGGTGACTTTGGATGAGCGGGTCGCCGAGTTGGTGCCGGCGAAGGTAATCGAGCTGTCCGCCGTGTCAGCGGTGCCCATGCTGGTCGCGCGCTTGCGGAGTGGTTTGTTCGACGATGTGGCAGCAACCGATGCGAATTATGTGCGGGGCGAGCAGGATATTTATGCTCGCCAGCCTATGGGGAAGTAGGGTGGAGGTGCGCCGGGCGAGGGTCGAGGATCTGGATCGTGTGATCCAGATCGAGCGTGGCAGCGCGGTGGTGTCGCACTGGACGCGGGCCACTTATGAAAAATATGCGGGCCAGTCTCGCGAAGATTTGTTTCACCGCTGTTTGCTGGTGGCGGTGGAGGGCGACGCTGTGCGGGGATTCGTGGCGGGAAGCTATCTCGAGGGGGAGGATGCTGCGCTGCTCGAGAATCTGGGCGTGGATGCGGCCTCGCGGCGGCGGGGGGTTGCGAGCGCGTTGTGCGCGGCGATGATTGCCTGGGCAAAAAGTCAGGGCGCGTGGGGTTTGCAGCTTGAGGTGCGCGTGTCGAATGACGCGGCGCGGGGACTGTATAGAGCGCTGGGCTTCGTAGAGCAGGGGAGCAGAAGGGCGTACTACCGTGATCCTGAAGAAGACGGTGTATTGATGGGGCTTGAGTTTCGGGTAAGTCCGTAGCGGTGCAAACATTTATAATAGAAGCTATGGTTCGCGATGGATATTTTTATGGGCTCGGGTTTTTGATCGTGGCCGTGATTGCGTGGTTTGTGTCGCACATGGTCTGGCTGGTGGCCCTGCCGATTGTGCTCGCGATATTTTTTCTGTGGTTCTTTCGTGACCCTTCGCGCAAGGTTCCGGATGGCCCGGGGCTGATTGTTTCGCCCGGTGACGGCAAGGTTGAAGAACTGGAGTGGATTGAGTTTCCCGAGGGTGGACGCCTGCGGGTGACAATTTTCCTGAACGTGTTCGACGTGCATGTCAACCGCGTTCCCGTGGGCGGCGTGGTGACCCTGTCGGAGCATCGTGAAGGGCAGTTCATGAACGCGATGAAGCCGGAGTCTGCCATTCATAACGAGCAGACGCTGATCACGATCGATGCGGGCGGCTACACGGTCAGCTTTAAACAGGTTGCCGGCTTGCTCGCCCGGCGCATTGTGAACAACCTCAAAGTGGGCGATAGGGTAGAACGCGGGCAGAGGATGGGTTTGATCAAGTTCGGCTCGCGAGTGGATGTGCTGATGCCGGCTGAGACCAATCCGCGGGTGAAGGTGGGCGACCGGGTCAAGGGTGGAAGCTCGATCATCGGGCAGCTTCCCCGGGGCGGACAGAGCTGATGGCCGACACTGCCATGGACGCGGTAACGAAGCTGCGTCCGGCGCGGCGTGGAATGTTCGTTCTGCCATCGTTGTTTACGGCGGGAAATATTGCGGCGGGATACTACGCCATTACGCAGAGCATCCGCGGCGCGAATGGTGACGATCATGCCTTCAATCGCGCGGCGCTGGCAATTGGATTTGCGGTGCTGTTCGACGGCCTCGATGGACGCGTGGCGCGCATGACGAACACGTCGAGCGATTTCGGCCGCGAGTTCGATTCGCTGGCGGACGTGATTACGTTTGGTGTGGCGCCAAGCCTGTTGGCGTTTCTGTGGGGCGTGCAGTCCGTGCTGCCGTCCGCCTATCCGGACTTACAAGACCGGATCTATCAGATGGGTGGCGTAATGTGCTTCCTGTTTCTGATCTGCGGAGCTTGCCGGCTGGCGCGCTTCAACATCAGCGTCAATCCGCAGCCACGGAATCCGGGGCGGCCGGGGCGGAAGTATTTTGTGGGTATGCCCATTCCGGCCGGCGCGGGTGTGATTGCGTCGGTGGTGCACTTTGAAGCGGGATCGCCAGTGCATAAGCTGTGGCTGTCGTGCGTATGGATGGCTTTGATCGGGTTCACGGGATTCCTGATGGTGAGCAGTTGGCGTTTCTGGAGTGGCAAAGAGCTGAATGTGAATGAGAAGAAGCCTGTCCGGGGCGTGCTGCTGATTGCGGTGTTCCTTACATTGACCGTGGTGTTCTCGCGTTATATGTTGATTGCGATTGCGATGGTGTACCTGGTGTCGGGCGTGGTGGCGAGACTGCTGTATTCATGGGGCCGGCGGCTGACCTGAGCCTGTAGAGAATCGAGAATCGAGGAAATGATGGCACCAAGGACGCTGCGCGCAGCGATTGTGGGCGCTTCGACAGTTCTGGGGCGCGAGCTTGCGGAACAACTGAACGAAGCGTCTGCCGCGATGTGGGATATTTCACTGCTTGACGAAGAAGAATCAATTGGGCAGATGACGGTTGCGGGTGACGAGCCGATGGTGATCCAGCCTTTGACCCCGGGCGCATTCCAGCGAATGGATGTTGTGTTTTTTGCCAGCGATGCAGCGACCGTGCGAACCCATTGGAAAGAAGCACAGGCGGATGGTGCCGGCATTGTCGATTTGACGGGAACGCTTTCCGCAGAGGCAGCCGCGGTGGTCCTGGCTCCGAGCGTCAGCGCTGCGGGCGTCGATTTGACGACATCGGTGGTCGCGGCGGCGCATCCGGCGGCGGTCATGTTGGCACTCCTCGCGATGCGGTTGAAGAAGCGCTTCGGAACGGCGAAACTGGTGGCCACGCTGATGGAACCAGCGTCGGAGCAGGGCAAGGCGGGGCTCGATGAGCTGCATCAGCAGACGGTCGGCCTGCTTTCATTTGGCGCGGTGCCGACGGCTGTCTACGGGACGCAGGTGGCGTTCAATCTGACGGCAGGCTTTGGGCCTGACTCGAAGCTTTCGCTGGCCAAAACAGCGGCCAGGATTGTGAAGGATTTTGGCTCGATCGCCGCAGGATGCGAACTGGCACTGCAACTGGTGCAGGTTCCGGTGTTCAACGGCTATGCCGCTTCTGTGTTCGTTGCTTTGCCGGAAGCAACGGAGCAGGAGGTAGAGGACGCGCTGGGCGGCGGTGTGGTGGAGATGGTTGCGAGCGGAGAGGAGAGTCCCAGCAACCTGAGCGCGCTGTCGCAGAAACAGATGCTGGTCGCTGTGCGAGGCGAGGCGGGTGGATTCTGGATCTGGATGGCGGCGGACAATCTGTTGTTCGCGGCACAAAACGCTGTGGCCTGTGCTATGGAGCTGGCGAAGCTGCGGCCCGCCGGCAAGGTGCAGTAGACGGGTATGCCGTGCGATACTGAGGCTGCGCCTTGCAATCGCTCGACCCAGAGAACAAGGCCGGGATGGCGGAACTGGCAGACGCAGCGGACTCAAAATCCGCCGACCGCAA
>CAZZYB010000360.1:0-4757 GCA_964658125.1 uncultured Acetobacteraceae bacterium
GAGGTGGGGCGGGCGGGAAGCAGGTCTCTCCACTTCGGTCGAGATGACAGATTTGTGATGGTTAGTGGGGGATGGCGTGGTCGGCGGGGATGTTTTCGCCGGACCAGATGCGTTTTTGGGTCCAGGGGGCGGAGGGGGCTGTCCAGAAGGGGTCGTTCGCGGGTAGGCCGAGGTGGAGCAGGCCGGCGGCGCAGAGGTAGAGGCTGCCGGTGGAGATGTAGGTTTCGCCGCGGGCGGGTTGGTGGCCTACGGTGCCGATCTGTAGCCAGCCGGCTTCGTCGAAGGTGCCGGAGGCGGAGATCATGCGGTGGATTACGGCGGTGAGGGCGGCGCGGGCCTGGCCGGGTGGGAGGGTCGGCGGCAGTTGGTGGAGGAGGGCGGCCTGGGAGAGGGATTGGAGGGCTCCGAAGCGGTAGGTGCTGGAACGGCCGATGATGGGGATGGTGGCTTCGGGGCTGATGAGCTCTTCTTCGATCTGGGCGTAGCGGGTGGCGCGTTCGCGGATGACGGCGGCGTTGGCGGCCAGGGGGGAGTGGTGCTGCTCGGCTACGGCGATGATGTCGAGGAGCATGGGCTGGATGACGAAGGCGTTGTAGTAGTCCCAGTGGAAGGTGGGGCCGTCGCCGTAGAGGCCGTCGCCTTTGTACCAGGCCATGTGTTTGGTGATGGCGGACTCGATTGTGGATTGGTTGCAATCGTTGGTCGCTTGCCAGAGGAAGGCTTCGATCGCGGCGGAGAAGAGGACCCAGTTGTTTTCGCCGGGGGTTACGGTGCGGGTTTGCTTGAGGGCGGTGATGAGGTTCTGCTGGTCGGCTGGGGGCAGACCGTCCCAGAGTTGGTGTGGGGCGCGAAGGAGGGCCTGGGCGAGGAAGGCGGCGTCTACGAGGCGCTGGTTGCCGTGGGTGAAGTTCATGTAGTCGGCGGATTTGGGGTCGACGGCGTGGTGGATGCTCTGGCGGGCGAGGGTGATGTAGTGGGCTCGGAGGCGGCCTTCGGGGGTGGTGTCGGGGCCCAGCTCGAGCCAGGGGGCCATGCCGGTGAGGAGACGGCCGAGGGCTTCGAGGTGGGAGAACTCGCGGCGGTCCGGGGTGCCTTCTACGGGCATGGTGGCGTGGAGGCGGTCGGCGGCCAGGTTGGTGAGGACTGGGTCGGCCAGGCGGCGGAGGACGCTTATGGTGTAGGCGCGGTCTTGGATTCCGGTGTTGCGCGCGCCGGTGGTGTGGGTTTTGGGGAGGTTGTGCTGGGCGGCGGCGGTTAGGGTGGTGAGGGTGAGGAGGAGGGCGGTGCGGCGCATGGGGGTGAGAGTATCACCGCCCGCGTGTGTAGGATGGCTGGCATGAAGAGAGTGCTGGGGTGCATCGCTGTACTGGTGGGGGTCTGCGGCGTGGGCACGGCTCAGAGCGACGCTGCTTTTCTGCGGCCGAACAGTGTGGTGCTGTTTCAGGGCGACTCGATTACGGATGGCGGGAGGGCGCGGACAGGGAACGATTTCAACCACATCATGGGGCAGGATTATGCGTACATTTTGGCCGCGGAGCTGGGAGCTAAGTATCCGGAGCGGAATGTTTCGTTTGTGAACCGCGGGATCAGCGGGGATCGGGCGAAGGACCTGGCGGCGCGGTGGCAGGCGGACACGCTGGCGTTGAAGCCGGACCTGCTGAGCATCGCCGTGGGCATCAACGACGCTCTGGCCGGGGGCGAGCGGGCTGAGAGCGCGGAAGAGTTCGAAGCCGTTTACGACAAGCTCCTTGCGGATACGCTGGCGGCGTTGCCGGGAGTGCGCATTGTGCTGGGGGAGCCGTTCCTGCTGCCTGTGGGAAAGCACAAGCAGCCGTACGCGACGGAGATGGCTGAGGTGAAGAAGCGCCAGGCAGCGGTGGGGCGGCTGGCGGCGAAGTATGGGTTGCCGGTGGTGCGATACCAGGCGGCCTTCGATGCGGCTTGTGCGAAGGCGCCGGCAGAGCACTGGGCGTGGGATGGGGTGCATCCCACGTACGCAGGGCATTGGCTGATGGCAGAGGAGTGGATGAGGGTTGTGGCCGGGATGCGGTAGCCTCGCAGGCGCGGCCGGCTACTGCGGTTTGAGGTAAGCGGCGATGGGGGAATGGATCTGGCGGAGGGCGGCGGCTACCATGTGGGCGTTCATTTCGGCGCCTTCGGGGCTGGTGTGGGTGTGGTCTTTGGGGAAGAGGAGGGCGGTTTTTTCGGGGCCTAGGGTTTCCAGGTTGTCGGCTTCCAGGGTGGCCATGTCGGCCAGGGGGACGTGTTCGGCGGCGGCGATCTGGAGATCGAGGTCGCGGTAGCCCATGTCCCGTTCTATGTGGCCGTCTTTCCAGATGTTGCGGATGGTGGGCGTGAGGAGGATGGGGGAGGCGCCTTTGGCGCGGGTTTCGGCGATGTACTTGCGGGTGTACCAGCCGAAGGTGTGGACGGTTTCTGTCTTGCCGGCGAGCGGGCCGGTGGTTTGGGGGACGTCCTGGGTTTCTTCGCCGAGGCCTTTGAGGGAGCCGCGGGGCTTGGCGCCGCCGAGGTCTCCGCCGTCGTTGTGGCCCATCTGGAAGAGGACGTAGTCGCCGGGTTTGAGCTCGGCGAGGACGCGGTCCCAGCGGCCTTCGTTGATGTAGGTGCGGGAGCTGCGGCCGGCCATGGCGCGGTTGGCTACGTTGATGCGGGTGGTGTCGAAGAGGGCGGCGAAGTGATCGCCCCAGCCGAGGTCGGCGCCGTTGCGGGCGGTGGAGTCTCCTACGATGAAGACGGTGGGGAGGGCGGGGTTTAGCGGGGCGTCGGTGGGGAGGGCGGTCTGGGGTGGGGCGTCGGGGGTTTTAATTTGGGCGGAGAGCGGGAGAGTGAGGAGGGCGGTTGCGAGGAGGAGTGCGCGGCGCATGGTGGAAACGATAGCACTTCTGAAGGTGGTGGTGATTCGGAGGAGAGCGGCCGCGGGGTGCGCGATGCCCACGTCTGAGAATCCGGATATGGGGGACCCGGATTTGTGGGGGGAGACAGGGGATGGTGGGTAGAGGATAGAGTGTAGAGGAAGATTTGGAGGTGGGTTTGAGGAGTTTTGGATTGATTGTTGTGTGGTTGAGTGTGACGTGGTGCGCGGCGGCGCAGCAGGCGGCTTCCAGTTGGATGGTGAAGGCGGAGTGGGTGCGGGCGCATGAGGAGTTTTTGGCCAGCGATGCTATGGGCGGACGGGGAAGCGCTACTCCTATGGAGGAGGTTGCGGCGACTTATGTGGCGTCGGAGTTCATTGGGTACGGGTTGAAGATGGCGCCGGGGATGACCAGCTATATCCAGAGCGCGGATGTGGAACCGTTCACTGCGCCGAATGGACGGCAACGGATGCGGTTGGCGGATGCGCCTTCGGAGAAGAGTCGGAAGACGTTCAATGCGATCGGGTACCTGGAGGGAACGGACCCGAATGCGGGGACGGTTTTGTTGTCGGCGCACTTGGATCATTTGGGGATCAGAGGCGATGGGCCGGACAAGATTTATAACGGGGCGAACGATGATGCGTCGGGGACGACGGCGGTGCTGGAACTGGCTCATGCGCTCGCGGCGGGGCCGCGGTTGAAGCGGAGTGTGTTGTTTGTCTGCTATGGGAGTGAGGAGCTGGGTGGGTTGGGGTCGAGGTACTTTGGGGCGCATCCGCCGGTCCCACTGAAGAGCCTGGTGACGAACCTGGAGTTCGAGATGATTGGGGCACAGGATCCGAAGATGCCGAACGGCGTTCTGCTTTTTACGGGATGGGAGCGGTCGAATTTGGGGCCGACGCTGAAGGCGCATGGAGCGCTGCTGGGGCCTGATCCTTATCCTGAGCAGAAGTTTTTTCAGCGGTCGGATAATTTTTCGCTGGCGCTGCTGGGGATCGTGGCCCATACCGCGGCGGGTTATGGGACGGTGCCGACGTATCATCAGCCCAATGACGATCTTGAGCATCTCGATCTGCCGTTTATGACGGCGGCGATTCAGAGTTTGGTGGAGCCGGTGCGATGGCTGGCGTCGAGTGATTTTGTGCCGGCGTGGAGTAAGGGTGGACAGCCTAAGGGCAGGGATTAGGGATTAGGAGCGTATTGTATGGCGATTGAGGCGGCGGTTGGGTTTGCGAAAGAGAATGGGGAGCGGTTTGTTTCGGAGTTGTTGGAGTTGTTGAGGATTCCTTCGATTTCTACTACTCCGGAGCGGGCTGGGAATGTGCGGCGGGCGGCGGAGTATGTGGCCGATGGGCTGCGGTCGGCTGGCATGGAGAATGTGCGGCTGATTGAGACTTCAACGGAGAAGCGGACGGGCCATCCGCTGGTTTATGCGGATTGGTTGAATGCGCCTGGCAAGCCGACTGTGCTTTGCTATGGGCACTATGATGTGCAGCCGCCTGATCCGCTGGATGAGTGGAAGTCGCCTCCGTTTGAGCCGGAGATTCGCGACGGGAATGTGTATGCTCGCGGGGCTGTCGACGACAAGGGGCAGATGTGGATGCATGTGAAGGCGCTGGAGTCGGCGCTGGCTGATGGAGGGCAGCTGCCGGTCAATGTGCGCGTGATTATTGAGGGTGAGGAAGAGGTTGGGGGTGAGGGGATTGCCGCGTTTGTAAGGGAGCATGGGGAGGAGTTGAAGGCGGATGCGGCGCTGGTTTCGGATACGGAGATGTTTGCGCCGGAGCTGCCGACGTTGTGCGTTGGGCTGCGGGGGATGATTTATACGGAGCTTGAGGCGCGGGGGGCGATGACTGATCTGCACTCGGGGATGTATGGCGGGGC
>CAZZYB010000361.1:0-4751 GCA_964658125.1 uncultured Acetobacteraceae bacterium
GTAAAGACTTGGGTTAATCTTGTCGTTGTGGTCAAACGGCGCTGGCAGATAAATGGGGTCCGGGTGAACAACGAGATTAGCATCGGTATAAGTATTTGACAGCAGGGCGGAGAAATCGCCGTTTCGCTCCGCTTGTGTCGGGGTGAAGGTGATATTTGTCAAGGCTGTGTAGCTTTGCCGCGTCCCCTGATAGTTGGCAAAGAAGAAGAGCTTGTCCTTGAAGTGAGGCACCGGCCCGCCTACGTACGCACCGAACTGGTTGCGATGAAGCCCGTCCACTTGCTTGGTCGGATTGTTTGGATGTGCTGGACCGCTGAAGTAGTTGGCTGCGTTGAGATAGCCGTTGCGGAGGAACTCAAAGACACCGCCATGAAATTTGTTCGTTCCCGACTTGGTCTGGATGCTCACGATGGCGGCAGGTGCGAAGCCGTTGCGTGCATCGAAGTTGTTGGAGATGACCCGGAATTCCTGGGTGGCATCGGGATTGGGGAAGGGCAGCGCGAGCAGCAGATAGGTGTCCATGTGCGAGACGCCGTCGAGGAGATACCAAGTGCTTCCCTGACGCTGTCCGCCGGCGGAGGCGCCGGACTCGTTGGGGAATGAGTTGGTGGTTTGCAGTGTGGATGCCTGGCTTTGCAATTCATTGGTGACGCCAGCTGAAAGGAAAACCAGTGTACCGGGGTCGCGACCGTTGAGCGGCAGGTCTTTGATGGTTGCTTCATCCACGACCTGGCTGAGTTCCGCAGTGGTGGTGTTGATGAGTTCCGCACCGCCTTCGACCGTGACAATATCCTGCGCGCCGCCTGGTTTCATCGGCAGATTGAGCGTCGCCGACTGACCTACTGTAAGAGAGATGCCCGTTTCATGAAGCGGCGCAAAGCCATCCCGTGTCACGCTCAGCTCGTACTGCCCCACGGGCAGAGAGTTGAACGCATAGTTGCCGGACTTGTCGCTGTCGACGGTGACTGCGAGGTTCGTTCCAACGTTGGTTGCCGTGATATGGGCCTGTGGAATAACGGCGCCGCTCGGATCTGTTACGGATCCGCTCAGGTGAGCACTGGTGCTGGACTGGGCCGAAGCAGACAGTGTGCAGACTCCAACACAACAGATCAATGTGGCGGCCACCAGCGAGATGGACGCTATGTTTTTTGCTGATTGGATCAGCCGCCTGGAAAGTAGGTGAGAGATTCGGTTCATGAGATGCCTCCTAAGATTTCTGCTGCGTAGGTACAAGGGAACTTTTCGATCTGCTGCCGGCGACGGTGAGAACTAGACGCTTTCCTGTGCTGCGGGAGCTATGTCGATTTGGACCTGTTTGACTCCCAGCACGGGGTGCAATGCGCTGAGACGAGCGGTGCCAGGGTGCCGACCTGCCCGCACCCAAACCGCGGCGGTTCCACCCGACAGCGCGACGAGTCCAGGGCCGATGATCGTCGCGGGGCCGGTGAGCGATACCTGCAAGGGATCTTCACAGAGTCTTTGAATGCTGCCGTACTCATCGACAATGCGAAAGACAACTCGGGTCGCGTCCGATCCGTCGCCGAACAGGTGGCTATCGTCGGCAAAAACCTCGAGCCTGCGCGCGACACCCGCGCCGGAGAGGGTCTTGCTGATGACCTTTTTGCCTTGAATGTAACCGTCGATCCGGAGGTCGCCCCAGTCATCGTTGCCGTTGGGCAGACTGAGGAAGAATGGCGGATAGGCGAGATGTGGAAACCGCTGATGCTCCGCCTTGAGTTCGGCAATGGGGTGAAAGTCTTCACCTGCCTTCGCATCAAGCGGTTTGATAAAGCATCGCAGCGTATCGCAGTTGGAGCAGATGACCTCTTCCTTGAAGTCGCCTGGCTCGTCGTTCTCCGCGAAGTGAAATGCAGGTTCAAGCACCACTTCTTCTCTGGGATCGCATTGCGACTTGTAAAACCCGGCCGCGGCTTTTGGCTCGCGGAATATATCCATCACGCCCATGTAGCAGACATGGTCGCCGGCCCCGAAGTCGGCGTGCGTGTTGTAGTCGAAGGCGCACCATCCCAGCCCGCCGGCGTATCGCGCGTCGGAGCCAATCTGGTTGTAGATGCGGGCGTAGCGAAGAACGTGCTCACGCTGGGTTGCGTTGTTGTCTGAGGCGCGTACCGGCCATTCCGCGCCAGCGAACTCGGTATTCAGATAGCGGGAATGGTTGGGCGCCTTGAGAGGAAATCCGAAGTCGTTCATGCAGAAGACGTCTTCGAGAAGTGTTGAGTCGTGAAAGTTGCGAACGCCGCACGTCTGACGGGTGGGGTCAAGCTCATGAGCCATCGCATTCGAACGGGTGTAAAAGTACTGGTCGTCGCGCGATTCGTTGATCCGGATACTCCAAAGGACGATCGATGGACGGTTCCAGTCTCGGCGAATCATGCGCCGAACGTTGTCGATAGCGAGGTCCTGCCATGCGAGGTCGCCGACATGTTGCCAGCCGGGGATTTCTTCGAGGACGAGTATGCCCAATTCATCACAGGCATCGAGGAAGTGCCGCGACTGCGGATAGTGAGAGGTCCGCACCATATTGCATTTCAAAGTCTGCTTGAGAATTTGTGCGTCCCGGCGCTGAACGCGGGCAGGCATCGCTCCACCCACATAGGGATATGTCTGATGGCGATTGAGCCCGCGAAGCTTGACGATACGCCCGTTGAGTTCAAAGCCGCGCTCGGTGAAGAAAGCGGTCCGAAACCCGACTCTGCGCGAGTCCTGATCGAGTATCGAGTCTCCGCTGCGCAGCTGAACGCGCACAGTGTAGAGCTTGGGAGCATCAAGGTCCCAGGCTTCGACGCCGAGGAGGTTATTCAATTGAATGGTGTATGCGACCGGTCGGGCGGAATGGGAGAGTGCAGGCAAATTGAGGGAGGCGCGTCCGACGACCTCATCTTTCTTCAACAACGTGGTTTCAAGCGAGAGATTTTCAGAGATGGCCTGAGATTGATCCAAATAAATTACCGTCGACAAACTCGCGCTGCCATCGGTGACGCCAGTCGGTTTCGCGAAAATATTCTCTATGTAAATTGCAGGAACCAGCCGGAGGGAGACGTCACGATAGATGCCACCAAAGGTGAGGAAGTCGATTTCGTAGCCAAACGGAGGAACCTCTGGCAGCTCGCGTGAATCTACTTCGACGGCCAGAACGTTGCGGTTGGTTTTGTCGAGCAGATGTGTCAGTTCGAAAGAGAAGGGCGTGTAGCCGCTCTTGTATATCCCAACTCGGACCCCATTCAGCCAGAGAGTCGATGAGGCCATCGCACCTTCAAAGTCAATGAACACTCTCCGCGCAGCGAAACCTGGCGTTAGACGCAACTCGCGCCTATAGACGGAGACGAACTGGTAGCTGCGTTGATCGAACTGATGCCACGGCAGGTTTACATTCGAGTGAGGCAGCGTGACCTGTTGGAAGACGGAGTCGTCATAGTCTCGTTCGACCATGGTCCTGTTAGTTAGTCTCCTGTAACGCCAGTTCTGGTTGAGAGCCAGAATGGTTCGACCCGGATGTGTTGTGGTCGTCCCGCTTTCGGACCATACATCACTTCCAAGCGCGAGGCCGGTGATGGCAGCGGTTCCGGTTTGAACGAACAAACGGCGATCCAAAGGCATACCACTCCAAATCTTCGTCGCGGCCTAGGTCGTCTGGGTGACGGGCAACCCGTAAATTGCGTGCTGTGACTTTGCCGCTCGGCACGCGTGTTGACGACGAAAAGCCTTCGGGCCGATTCCAAAAGACTTTACGGTATCGCTAACGCTATATGCAACAGTTTTTTGAACTTTAAACGAAATATGTTTCCTTCTATGTGAATCTGTGGTGTTTTGAGCGGTTTCAGCCTGAATCGAACGGTAGTGCGCGAGGGAACGGTAGCGATACCGACATATTGAACTGCGAAAAGATCGGCGCTAGCGGAAAACGGGAAATCCGGGGCTCTTCGCGGCAAAATCGCGTAACAAATCCCCTGACGGCTCCCACTCGCCAATGGCGGGGTATAACAACATGGCTTTGCGGGCGTACTCCTGGGAGCCCGTGACCGCGGCATGAATCGCGGCGCGTTCGTAAGCCTTCACTCCCAGGACCAATCCGCGGACGTCCTCCGGCAGCGACCCACAGTTCTCAGGGACGATCCCATGATTCGAAATGGCGCAGGGCGCCTCCACAATATCCTCATATTCGACCTCCGGAATCGCACCGTGATTGCGCACGTTAATGACGACCCTGCGCGGTGTGTCGCTACAGAGCGCATTCATTACGTCCAGGGCGATCCGATGGTATCCGGTAGCGACACGGAACGGGTCCTCGGTGAGTGCGTGAGATTTGTCGAAGGCAGTTCCTGCGCTTGCTTCGAGTTGCATGTAGGATCCGGACCTCTGATTGAGGTAATCGACGTAGATTGCGAGTGCATCAGATGGGCGATCGTCGTCGATCGCCGCGGCGAGCCGCTGCAAGAGCTCGTCGTTCAGCCTGCCGATCTCTTCACCCCGCGTCGCGCCGGCGCTACGTTGATTGGCGAGGGCCCGGGTGCGGCTGTAGTAGAAGAAAAGGTATTCCGTGGGGATAAGTTGAAGACTGCGCAGAAGCTCGAAGTCGAAGAGCCTGGCCTGGTAGAGACTCAGCAGGGCATTGTCGTCGGCGAGGAGCTTCGCGGTTACATCTTCGCCACGCAGGAGAACCCGGCGAACCCAACCGAGGTGATTGAGTCCGACATAGTCGCAATGGACTTCTTCGGGAGATGCCCCGAGAG
>CAZZYB010000362.1:0-4730 GCA_964658125.1 uncultured Acetobacteraceae bacterium
CTTGCCGCTATTCGTCCTTGCCGCGCCCTTCGCGCTCGCCGCCCCATTTTGTTTGTCATCCCCGTAGGGGATCTGCGTTTGGGTGCCGCGGCGCCCCGCTAGTTGTTCTTCGCGAACCAGAGAATCTGCTTCACGCTGCGTGTATGCGAATATAATAATATTCACCATGCATAGCCCGCTGCACCGATTCAAAGCCGACATCTTCCAGGCCCTCGCCCACCCCACCCGCATCGCCGTCCTCGAGCTCCTAAGCGACGGCGAACTCTCCGCCGGCACCCTCATCGAGAAGCTCGGCATGGAGCAGGCCAACGTCTCGCAACACCTCGCCGTGCTGCGCGCCAAGCAGTTAGTAACCAACCGCAAAACCGGAAATCAGGTCTTCTACTCCGTCCGAGACCCCCTCATTATCGAGGTCCTCGCCCTCATGCGCACCTACTTCCACGCCCACCTCAAGGAAGCCCTGGGCATGTTGAACGAGATGGAAAAGCCATTGGAAACCGTCCGATGACTTTCCCCCGGCAGTGGGTCCCTCGCTCCATCGAGTCCCTCCGCGGCTACACCCTCCAGCAATTCACGCAAGACCTCATCGCCGGTCTAACCGTCGGCCTGGTAGCCCTCCCGCTTGCCATGGCGTTCGCAATTGCGTCCGGCGTCCCACCGCAGGCGGGTCTCTACACCGCCGTCGTGGCCGGCTTCCTCATCTCCGCACTAGGCGGATCACGCACCCAGATCGGCGGTCCGACCGGCGCATTCGTCGTCATCGTCGCGGGCATCGTAGTCAAGTTCGGTGTGGACGGCCTCGCCCTGGTCGGAATCATGGCCGGCTTCATGCTGCTCATCATGGGCTTTACCGGCTTGGGAACCGCCGTCAAATACATTCCGCGACCCGTGACCATCGGCTTCACCAACGGCATCGCCCTCCTGATCGCATCCACCCAGATCAAGGACTTCCTGGGCCTGAAAACTCCCGCCATCCCCAGCGATTTCCTCGGTCGAGCCAGGATGCTTCTCCACTACGCCGGAACCATGCGTTGGCAGACGATAGCCGTAGCCACCGCGTCGCTAGCCATCATTCTCCTATGGCCGCGCCTGTCCAAGCGAGTGCCCGGCTCAATCATCGCGCTCCTCCTCTTAACCGGCGTGGCAGTCTTCTTCCATCTTCCGATAGAAACAATCGGCAGCAAATTCGGCGGCATCCCGCAAGGCTTTCCGCATTTTGCCCTGCCCAACTTCCGCGCAGAACACATTCTGCCCTTGCTCCCATCGGCCTTCACAGTAGCTCTTCTAGCCGCCGTCGAGAGCCTGCTCTCAGCAGTAGCAGCTGACGGCATGAGCGGCGACCACCACAACTCCAACATGGAACTCGTCGCTCAAGGAGTCGCCAACATCGCCTCTCCTCTTTTCGGCGGGATCCCCGCCACGGGCGCATCGCCCGCACCGCCACCAACATCCGCTCCGGAGCTCTCACGCCCCTCGCCGGAATGGTCCACGCCCTCACCCTTCTGGCCATTCTCCTGGTAGCCGCGCCGCTGGCCCGCTTCGTTCCGCTCGCCACCCTCGCAGCCGTGCTCTTCGTAGTCGCCTACAACATGGGAGAGTGGCGCGAGATCGCAACCATCCTCCGCCTCTCAAAAACCGACATCGCCGTCTGGCTCACAACCTTCGCGCTAACCGTTCTCGCCGACCTCACGGTGGCCGTCGGTGTAGGTATGGCGCTCGCCGCACTCCTCTACATTTACCGCATCTCGGAAACAACGACGGTCGCCACCGTCACTCCGTAGTACCTTCAGGACGGCCAGGCCCACGTTCTTCAGGACAAGGACATCCCCGCAAATGTAACCATCCTCCGCATCCACGGCCCCTTTCTCTTCGGAACGACGGACAAGCTCGCCGAGGCCACCACGGACCTCTCGCAGTTTGGAGACATAGTGATCCTCCGCCTGCGCAACATGACAGCGCTCGACGCCACGGGCATCCACGCGCTCGAGCAATTCTTCGAGCGGCTGCACAAGATAGGCAAAACCCTTCTACTCTGCGGCGCCAGGGACCAGCCATCGCACCTCATTGCCCGCTCCGACTTTCAAAAACACATTGGCGCCGAGAACGTACTACCCCACGTCCAGGCAGCCCTCACCCGAGCGCGTAACATTCAAGGAAACTTCGAAGGCATCGGCCGCGAGTTGGCGCTAGAGATGGAAACCCGCCCACTCTAGCAACAAGCCGTCTGCCGTGTGCCTACGTCTCGCTGGGGGTCGAAGGATCGTTTGACACGTCAAACTCTTGTCGAAACCGATACCATAGAGTTGCGATGGGCCTTCGGTGCCGATACACTTCGTTTGCGCTCAGATGACTGTAAGCACCGCTACTCATCCGCCCAGAAGGACAGCTTATGACGCGGGATTTTTTTACTCCAAAGCTTTCCGGCGCCCGCTTCGACGACCATACCGTTCCTGCAGATGTTTTACCGGATATTGCTGCCTTACAGGAAATGCTTGTCGAACTGGCCAAACAGGCCTACATGAGAGAGCATCCTGAGCGCACGCGGGTAGCGCGTAATTTTGATTTGGACGTACAAATTCACCTCGCGGGAATCGAGGAAGGTAGCGCAAAACTAAAGCTCGTACTTTTTTTCGCGGCGGGACTTTTCCCCCCCTATGAAGCAGCTTTCCAAACTGCACAAGCGGAAATAACTTCTGCTGTTCGAGCCGCAAGCCTCGGGCAGCAACCGATCTTGAGTCAACAACATCTCGCATACTTTGATCGCTTGGGCCGGGGTTTGCGCGAAGGTGAGTCTTTTGACTTCCCAACCGATGGCGGTTATGCAGTGCTAAATCAGAAGACTCGTCACAGATTGATCGAAGCCTCGAAGGTCGAGGAATGGACAGAACGAGCCACGTTGCGGGTCCGTGTCCCTATGGCAGATTACCGAACAGGCAAGTTTGATGGACAGCTTTCGGACGGTAGTCTGGTTCCCGGAAAAGTCGAGGCCACGCTGCGAGAACCGCTCGGCAATGCGCACGACAGGTACGGTTCCGGCAAAGATGAATGGCTTCTTTTGCAGTGTGTGGTTCGAAAGGACAGGAGCGGAAAAATCAAAGGAATCGAATCCGTTGAGCATGCTGTATCTCTCGATCCATTAGATATTCCGCTTCGTCTGCAAGAGCTTTCCCAACTGCGACAGGGGTGGCTTGACGGTAAAGGAGCCGCGCTGGATGCGCCGGGCCTTGATTGGCTTTCGTCCAGCTTCGCGTCACACTTCGACCAGGATTTGGTGTTGCCTCACTTATACCCAACGCCCGAAGGAAAAGTTCTAGCGGAGTGGACCTTCGGACGACAGGATGTTGCCCTTGAAGTCGATCTTGGTTCGAAGCGCGGTGAGTACGCGATCCTGAACCTCGATAGCGGAGACTCGGAAGAGGAAACGCTGGAGCTTAGCAATGAAGCGGGATGGAAGCAATTAGTCGCACGTCTAACGGCGCTGAGACCGGCAGAGGGAACCGGCGCGTGACAGACAATACGCTATTGCTTCGACAAGTACATCCCACCTTTGTCCAGCAAGGTGCCGTGACATCACAGGCGTTTCGACCCACAATCGAACACGACTGGAAGCTTTCGGTCTACGACGGGGATCAGATAGAAGCCAAACCCTCATGGGAACACTACACGACGGTGCAGCAAAAAGAGTCTGCCGGTGTATTGGGGGTCGCGGTGATTGAATGCGTCGCGCTCGATTTGCCCGTTGCTGCGAGCCCAGAAGTGTTTCGGGAACATTGCGATATTGATTTCGCGGGATTGCCCGCCAAGCTAGTCGACAGGAAGGGCAAGCTGCTTAGAGACCGAGCGACAGCGCGCGGCTGGCTCTATCAAGTGATTTCATAGCCGAGCCGCACCATTCCTCTGATATCGCCTTTGGTTCTTCGTACGATGTCGGCGTCCTGCCTTTCATCACGCGTCCGACCGTCGGAACAACTATCCGCCCGTCCTAGTACAAAATCTTCAACCCAAACTGCACAATCCGCGGCTCAAACGTGCTGCTGATAATCCCGCCACCAGTAGCATTATTGTTCGCAGTCGCCCCCACCGTTCCACTCAAGCCTCCCGCGGGAAGGTAAAGGTTCGTGTGGTTCAGCAGGTTATAAAACTCCGTCCGAAACTCCACCTTCAAACTCTCCACCGGAGTCGAGAACTTCTTATTCAACGAGAGGTCAGTCTGATAGAACGCCGGATTCCGGAAAGCATTCCGCGGCAGGTTCCCAAACGGCGACTGCAGCGTTCCGGTCAGACCCGTCTGCGGAAAGCTGAACGCCGCCGGGTTCAGGTACTGGATATACCCCGTCCCGGCGATTTGTGTCTTCAACCGCGGATCGACACCCGGATTGCGGTTCGGCCGATAAATATTCGCGCCCCGGAAGCTGTTCGAAATGGTCGGTGAAACCTGGTTCGCCGCGGCCGGACCGTACGTAATATTGAACGGCGTCCCCGACTGCATCGTGTTGATCACCGAAACCTGCCACCCGCCCAGTGCCGCATCTGCAAACCCATTCGCGCTCGCCATGAAATGCCGCCCGCGACCGAAGGGCAGCTCATACACCATGCTCGTAATGTTCGCGATCGGCAGGTTATAGTCCGACTGCCCATAATCTCCGCGCAGGTTATATCCATCCTGCGGCGCCGGTGTGTTGCCTTCCAGCGACGCGCTGGCATTATCCAGCGAATGCGACCAGGTGAAG
>CAZZYB010000363.1:0-4729 GCA_964658125.1 uncultured Acetobacteraceae bacterium
ACCTGGGTGGCTGGGCAGTCGGAGAATTTGTCGACGATTGACGAGACGGCTGGCGGGATCGACGACGTGCATTCGGGGGCGCAAGGGGTTTCGAGCGAGGGAACGTCTTATAACACCTGGTAACGGTGTTGCAGGGATTGGGGTTAGGAGGCGTAATCTGAATTCGCCATTTGTGCGT
Source organism: uncultured Acetobacteraceae bacterium (assembly GCA_964658125.1). GTDB lineage: Bacteria > Acidobacteriota > Terriglobia > Terriglobales > Acidobacteriaceae > Granulicella. Next base: position 179 of record CAZZYB010000363.1, read on the forward strand.
CTAATATAAGTGAGGAGCTGTGCCCGGAGTTGGCAGGGCGGCGGCTCTCAGGAGCAACCCATGCGTGCACTCATCCAGGCATCTCTCGCGGCAACCTTTTTGCTGTCCTCTGTAGCTTTTGCGCAAGACACACCGCCCGTCGCGGGGCCGAATCCTCCTGTGGCCGGAGCGCCGGGCGGATCGACTGACCCGGTGCCGACCAAGCCTACGGACGACAAGAAAGCGCAGGCGAAGTCTACGGCGAAGAAGGCGGACTCGATTCCGTCGCCGGGTGAGTCGCTGGATCCGCACATCAAGAAGGGCAGCGAGGACGATGTTGACGCGGTTGGGACGCGGAATATCGGCGGGCGCGGGATGGGCAACTGGTACTCGACTGACTGGGAGATCCGCACCGGCAAGCAGTACTCGATGGAGATCGAGAAGCAGTCGCACCTGGTGACTGACCCGGTGATCGTGGAGTACGTAAACCGCGTGGGTCAGAACATTGTGAAGAACTCGGACTGCAAAGTGCCGTTCACGATCAAGGTGCTGGATGCGGACGAGATCAACGCGATGGCGCTGCCGGGTGGATATTTTTATGTGAACTCGGGCTTGATCCTGGCGGCGGATGAAGAATCGGAGCTGGCCGGCGTGATGGCGCATGAGACGGCGCACGTTTGCGCGCACCATGCTGCTCGCGAGATGACGCGGATGAACTATATGCAGATCGGGTCTGTGCCGCTGATGATTTTTGCGCAGACGAGCTGGACGATGTATGGGATCTATGAGGCGTCGCAGTTGGCGGTGCCGCTGACGTTCCTGCAGTTCTCGCGGAACTTCGAAGGTGAAGCTGACTACCTGGGTCTGCAATATATGTATAAGGCTGGGTACGATCCGCAGGCGTTTGTGGCGTTCTTTGAAAAGATCGACGCGCTGGAAAAGCATAAGCCGGGTGCGGTTTCGAAGGCCTTCAGCGACCATCCGCAGACGCCGGACCGGATTGCGCGCTCGGAAGAAGAGATTGCGACGATCATGCCCGCGCGGCCCGATTACGTTGTGACGACTTCGGAGTTCGATGACGTGAAGGCTCGGCTAGCGCGGATTCAGAACAAGCGGAAGATCGGCGATAAGAAGGATGGCAACAAGCCTACGCTGCGCCGGGCGGGGGGATCGAATAATGATCCGAACTCGCCTACGGGGACTTCGTCGACGGATGATCGTCCTACGCTGGGGCGGCGAAACTAGGAAGTAGGAAATGGGAAGTGGAGGGCGCGGCTTCGGCTGCGCCTTCTTTGTTTTGGAGCGGGTAAAATAGGGGTATGTCTGAATACACTACCGGCTATACCGACGACCATGCCACGGCGGGTCTTGATGTTACTTTTCCTGCGATTGAAACGTGGCGCAACCAGTTTGAGAAGTATGAGATTTTGATTGATGATCCGGAATTTACGAGCGTTTGCCCGAAGACCGGGTTGCCGGATTTTGGGGTGCTTACGATCCGGTATATGCCTCGGGAGAAGTGCCTGGAGTTGAAGTCGCTGAAGGAATACTTGTTTGTTTATCGCAACCTGGGGATTTTTCAGGAGAATATTGCGAACCAGGTTCTGAATGATGTGGTGAAGGCGACTGATCCGGTCTGGTGTGAGGTGAAGGGGGATTTCCGGCCTCGGGGCGGGATAAGTACCGTGGTTACGGCGCGGTATCCGCGGACGGAAGAGATGCGGTAGCGGCGCTGCGAGCGAAACGCAGATTCCCTTCGGGAATGACAACAAAAAAATGATGACAATGGGACGCGGAAGAGCAGCGAGCGCAATGTGCTCGACTACAGGCTTAGGGGGCTGACCTGCTATTCTCGACGCGATGAGCGAAGTGACGAAGCCTAAGGTAGTTTCTGTTGCCGGTGCGACGATGGCGCTGGTTTTGCTGACCGCGTTGAACTTCGTGAACTACATCGATCGCTACATACTGCCGGGCGTGCAGGAGCAGGTGAAGCACGAGTTCGGCGTGAGCGATGCGCAGATTGGTGCGCTGGTGTTCTGGTTCATGCTGGCCTATATGGCGACCTCGCCGGTGACCGGATGGCTGGGGGACCGGTTTCCGCGCAAGCCGATGATTGTGGGGACGGCGCTGTTGATGAGCGCTTGCAATTTCTTTACGTCGAGCGTGCAGTCGTATGCTTCGCTGAACCTGCGTCATGCGGCCCTGGGTGTGGGTGAGGCGAGCTTTGGGATTTTTGCGCCGGCACTGCTGGCGGATTTCTATGCGGAAGATCAGCGCAATCGCGTGATGACGATCTTCAATATTGCAATTCCTGTCGGCGCGGCCATTGGCGTCACGGCGGGAGGAGCGATTGGGGCGCACTATGGGTGGCGACATGCGTTTGTGCTGTCGGCGATACCGGGTGCTTTGCTGGCGCTGCTGGTGGCTTTTTTTCTGAAAGAGCCGGAGAGGATGCGGAGTGCCGGGGACCATGCGTCGGTGGACAAGAACGTGATTGTGTCGCTGCTGAAGAACCGGGCGTATCTGTTTACGATCCTGGGGTATGCGGCGGTGACGTTTTCGCTGGGTGGGATTTCGAATTGGATGGCGTCGTTTTTGCAGCGGGTTACGGGCTACTCACAGGCAGAGGCGACGGGGGTGATGGGGCCGATCATTGTTGTGGGCGGACTGGGCGGGACGATCGTGGGCGGGATATGGGCGCAGCGGTGGTCGAAGAAGAACCCGAAGGCGATGTTTTATGTGCCGGCGATCAGTGCGGCGGCTACGTTTCTGCCGGCGCTGCTTTGCTTCTTCGGGCCGAAGAGCACGACGCTGCCCGCGCTTTGCGTGGCGGTGTTTCTGATCTTCCTGGGGACCGGGCCAGTGAATGCGACGACGCTGAATTCCGTGCCCGCGCATATGCGGTCGGCGGCGATGGCGGGGCAGTTGCTGGCGATCCATTTGCTGGGTGATATGTCTTCGCCGAACCTGATTGGGATTATCAGCGACCACTCTAATTTGCGGGTGGGGCTTTCGGCGACGCTGGTGACGATGCTGATTGCGGCGGTAATTTTCTTTACCGGGTCGCGGTATGCGCCTCCGCTGGATGACAAGCTGGAGACGGCGGCGGCTTGATTCGTCCGGAGCTTTGGCGGTGGTTCATGCAGGTGGCGGCGTGGGGCGCAGCGTTTGCCTGGTGCGTGAAGACTACCGAGGGGCTGCAGAATCTGCCGCTGATGGCGAACCTTACGGGGCTGGAGTGGGATGTTGTGCCGGAGGGTTTGCCTACGCTTACGGTGGTGGTGCCGGCGCGGGATGAGGGGAAGAATATTGGGGCTACGCTGGATGCGCTGATGCAGTCGGACTATGCGGCGATGCGGGTGGTGGCGGTGGATGATCGGTCGACTGATCAGACGGGTTACATCATGGAAGAGTATGCGGCGCGCTATCCGGGGCGGGTGACGGTGGTGCATATTACGGAGCTGCCGCCGGGTTGGCTGGGGAAGACTCATGCGATGGCGCTGGGCTTGGTGGCTAGTGAGTCGGAGTATGTGCTGTTCACGGATGGGGACGTCTTGTTTTCGCCGTCGGTACTGCGGCGGGCGCTGGTGTATGCGGAGCGGGAGCAGGCAGACCACCTGGTGGTGGTGCCTACGCTGCAGGTGAAGACGTGGGGCGAGGGTGTGATGCTGGGGTACTTCCAGGTGTTTGGGTCGCTGGCGGCTCGGCCGTGGAAGGTGAGCGATCCGAAGTCGATGCGGGATACGGTGGGGATTGGGGCGTTCAATTTGGTGCGGAGGTCGGCGCTGGCGAAGATTGGCGGACTGCTGCCGCAACGGATGGTGGTGCTGGAAGATATTGCGCTGGGGCGGCGGATGAAGGTGGCCGGGATGCGGCAGCGGATGGCGTTTGCGCCGGGGCTGGTGCTGGTTCACTGGGCCGCGGGGGCGATGGGCTTGGTGAGGGTGATGAGCAAGAACATTTTTTCTGCTGCGAATTTTCAGCCGGTGTTGATGCTTGCCGGCGTGGCGGGGATTGCGCTCTTTTGCCTGGCACCGCTGGTCGGGTTGTTCTATTGGGGGACGCTGCTGCCGGGGATGCTGGTGGTGGCTTGTGTGTGGCTGACGTATCGGATGTATGGGGAGTTGAGCGGGATTTCCCCGAAGTACGCGCTGGGGTATCCGCTGGGAGTGGCGGGGTTTCTGTTTGCGATTCTGCGGTCGGTGGTGGTGGTTTGGAAGGACGGCGGTGTGCGGTGGCGGGGGACGCTTTATCCGCTGCGGGAGTTGCGGCGGCATAATCGGGTGCGGCAGTGGAAGTAGGGCTTAGAGGCGGATGGAGTGCGGCGCGCGGCGCTCGTCGTCAGTGAGGGCCATGAGGCGTTTTGCGAGGCCGGCGCAACGGGCCGAAGCATTTTGCGCGACGTTGATCCGCTTCAAGGCGTCCGCGTCAGCGCCTAACTGGAATTCGAGCAGGTCAAGGGTGCCCATGATGATGGCGAGCTGGTTGTTGAAGTCGTGGGCGAGGGTGGCGGTCAGTTGGCCTTGACGTTTCATTTTCCGGCTCCGTTGCAAGCCGATGAGGCTGTGCGGC
>CAZZYB010000364.1:0-2364 GCA_964658125.1 uncultured Acetobacteraceae bacterium
GCGGTGGCTTCAGCCACCGCGTAAATACCGCAGAATCAGGCCGGCTTTAGCCGCTGAGGTAAAGGGTGCGGGCCAGCAAATGCCCTTTTCGGGCCCTCTGGTAGTGTCCTAACTTGATTTTCTCTTCCACAATAGCCTCCAAAGTCTGGCGACTGATTGCGACACTAAGGCTCCCAAAACAAACCAGAGTGCGCTATTCGCTAAGGAGTGGTTGCTACAGGGCGGCATGTATCGTCCTCCGAATCCATTCCGACACGCTGAGCCCCTGCGCGGTCGCAATTTTCTCCACCTTCGCGCGGTCTTCATTACTGAACCGAACGGGTACGATGCTACTTTTTGCTTGCCCCTTAGCGAGTTTAGGACGGCCAACGGGACGGGACTTAGGCTTGGGCTTCGCTTGCATTGCGGTACTCCTGTAGGGTGGCGGCCTTAAATGGTTGAAGTCTTGAAACTGCGGGATGGATGTGTAACTCAATAGAGAGAATTCTGGAACCTCCGCGAATGCGCTGACTACCGCGATTTTTCTTGGCCATGTTGAGTACGTTTGCTGTCCCATTCTTCATTTCTATTATTGTATTACCGAAACCAAAGTCTTCCCCATATTTTTCGTGTTACAATAATGTTGCAAATATGCGATTTATGCTCTCCCAGTTCGAGACAGTGGCGCATGTTGCGAGAACGGCGATGATTATGACGACGCAGGCCGCTGCAAACTCTTCTGGAGACCTCGGCAAGACCGCTATCGAACACGCCAGCCGATCCAATAAGTGGCTATTTTTTTTGTACATGATCTTTATCATCGGGGCCGCGATCCTCACGTATCTACTCTGGCAATCAGGTAACTCCGTACAAAATGCCATTGTTGCCGATGCGAACGCACGAATTGGAGAAGCAACAGTTATCGCGGCTACCGCTAATGAGCGGTCGAAAAAGTTGGAGGCAGACAATCTCTTGCTGAGCGCTGCTCTGGAGACACAAAAGGGCCAAGTCGCCACCCTCCAAATTGCGGCGGCGGACGCCACGAAGAACGTTGCTATTTTGCAAAAAGCTGCTTCAGATGCGAAGGCCTCCCAGCAGAGGGTAGAGATTGATCTTTCGCACCAGAAGGAGAAGACAGCTAGGGCTGAAAAGACGGTCTTAGAGTTACAGGAAAAACTCGCTGATCGCATTCTTACTGGGCCGCAGCAAAACAAGTTAGCGGCAGCACTGAAGAAGTTTGCTGGTCAGGAATACGAGGTGGTGGCATATTGGGACTCCAACGAATCGCTGGGGATTGCTAATCGCATCCACGAAGCGTTGCAACTCGCGCAATGGAAATACAACGAGGAAGGGTCAAAGTCTATGATGCTCGGGGGAATGGTGGGGGTTAAGGTATCACTACATCCCAACGCCAATTTGGCCGCCCAACAAGCCGCCGACCTCTTAGTGAGGCTCCTAAATGGTGAAGGAATCCAATGCAAAAAGGAATTCCAGAATGCCGCCAATCCGGTGAATAACATAGTCTTTTTGAATGTTGGCTCAAAGCGCTGAATTCAAAATGAGAGACGAACAATTTGCGGAATCTAACCCGAAGCGCAACAGCCACTTACAACTATTTTCATCAAAAACAACCCGAATTTCGCGTGTCAAGCCCCCAAATCACCTAACTCTAACAAATCAAACGAAATATAGGTGGGCGGAATAACCGCGCAACTCGCTATAATAGAGACAGACAGTAAATCCAGCCCAGCCCAAGCGCTGGGCTTTTGCATTTAAAGCCTATTCCCAGATGCTATATAGGCCTTTTTACTGCGTTGTGCCGGAGTAGCAGCGGGCTTCAGCCCGCGGTAAAGGCGCGTCACAGAAATGGGCTTTAGCCCTGGCAGGGTCCGAACTCTACAGAAAGGAGGCTTTTGCATTTAACTTCGCGGGAATCGAAAGGGTAGGACTTACACAAGTCCACCCTCAAGCCCCCGCAACTCAATACTTTAAGCCCAAAAGTACCCAGGGGGATGCCCCCGGGGGTACCCACGCACGCACCCTGCTCGACAGGGTAGAAGGATTACGCCCATGTACATACCGCACGCACCCACCTGCACCCACCGCTTCGCCGACGACCACCGCTGCGGCTCACCCGCCCTCCGCGGCGAACAGCACTGCTATTACCACCACCCCAACCGCAAACCCGTCGCCAACCCCTACGAGCGCCGAGCCCGCCGCGGCTTCCACATCGTCGTCCCCGACAGCCCGCAAGCCTTCCAGCAAGCCCTCGGCCAGGTCCTCCAGCGCCTCGCCGCCAACCAGCTCGACGTCCACCGAGCCGGCCAGATGCTCTACACCCTGCAACTCCTCGCGCCGCTCATCGCCGACGACGAAGAGGGACGA
>CAZZYB010000364.1:2374-4716 GCA_964658125.1 uncultured Acetobacteraceae bacterium
CAGACCTTGCAAGCCGGCGTATGCACCATCGGCTGCCCAACCTTGCACCCGAAAGCCTGCTGGAACTGCGGCATATTCGACACCACGCCATTGATCCGCGCAAACCCCGGAGAGTGCGGATTAGTAATCGCGCTCACCCGCAAATTCTCCGGCCGATCGTTCTCGCAAGCCCACTGCGCCATCCCGACAAAGAACCGTTGGTCCGGCGTAAATCCATCCACCCGCATCAGCCGCATCGTCTCCGTCTGCTTCTTCCACGCAATATAAGCCAGCAGAGTTCCGCCAATATCCGCCACATCCTCGCCGCTCGTCAGCTTCGACTGAATGTGAATGTCGTCGACAATCACAAACCCCGCATACTGATCGCGCACGCAGTTGATGCGGTCTTCAAAGCCCTTCGCATCCGCCGCAGTCCACCAGTCCTTCAGGTTCCCCTTCGCGTCGAACTGACGACCTTCATCGTCGAAAGCATGCGTAAGTTCATGCCCAATCGTCGCTCCGGTATTTCCATAATTCGGTGCATCATCAAGCTTCGGATCGTACAACGGCGGCTGCAAAACACCCGCCGGAAAGTTGATGTCATTCATCTGCGGATTGAAGTAAGCATTCACCGTCGGCGGAGTCATGCCCCACTCGTTCAGGTCCACCGGCTTACCCAGCTTGTGCCACTCGCGAGCATCTTCAAACCGATACGCGCGCAATGAATTGCCAAAGTAATCATCCGGCTTCACCGTCAGCGCAGAGTAGTCACGCCACGTATCCGGATAGCCGATCTTGTTCCGAATCGCATGCAGCTTCCGCAGCGCTTCAGTCTTCGTCTCCGGACTCATCCAGTCGAGCCCTTCGATCTCCTGCTTCATCGCCGTCTCGATCTGCTCCGTCATCAACCGCGTCTTCGCCTTCGTATCCGCCGTAAACGTCCGAGCCACAAACTCCTGCCCCAACGCTTCGCCCAGGTTCCGATCAACCGCCCGCGTACAAGTCTTCCAGCGCGGAGGCATAACCTTCACACCGCGCAGCGTCTTGGCGTAGAAGTCAAAATTAGCCTGCTCAAACGGATGCGCGAGATAAGGCGCCGCAGCAGTCACCTGGTGGAACTTCAGATACGCCCGCAGATCGCCAACAGGCTCCGTCGCAAGCTCCGCCTGCACAGCCTTCACAAACTCCGGCTGCGACACATTGACCTTCGCCACACCAGCCGCGCCCTGCACCTTGAAGTAAGCAGGCCAGTCGAACGAAGGCGCCAGCGCATGAAGCTCCGCAACAGTCATCATGTGGTAAGTCTTATGCGGATCGCGCCGATCTACACGCGTCAGCGAAGCCTTCGCCAGCGCCGTCTCAATCCTCAGGATCGCCGCCGCATCAGCCTTGGCCTGCGCATCCGTCTCGCCCGACATCGCCAGCATCTGAGCCACGTAAGCTGAATACTGCTCCCGCAGCTTGACACTCTTGTCGTCCATCTTGGTGTAGTAGTCACGGTCCGGCAACCCCAGCCCCCCAGCCCCAAGCTCCACAATCATCACCGAAGAATCAATCGCATCCTGACCAGTTCCCGAACCAAAGAAATAGCTCCCCGCACTGTTATGGTGCAGCGTAGTAAGACCAGCAACCACTTGCTCCCGCGTCTTGAGCGCATCGATCTTCGCAAGCTCAGGCTTCAACGGCGCATCGCCCAACGCATCGATCGCGCCAGTATTCATGCACGCTGCATAGTAATCGCCGACCTTCTGCTGCACCGCAGTGCGCTTGGTCAGCTTCGCATCCTCATCCAGAATCCCCCACAGAAACTGCAGGTTATCAGTACCCAGCTTCCCATAAACGCTCCACGAAGCCTGGTCCGCAGGAATCGGATTGTTCTTGATCCAACCCCCGCAAGAGAACTTATAGAAGTCCACGCAAGGATCAACTGACTTATCCAGACTCGTCACATCCAGCGATGGCGAATAAGGCATCGCGGTCAGCGGCTTGGCAGTGTCCTGGGCATGAAGCGTGAGAGGCGCAGCGATCAACGCGGCCACAGCGACGGCAAGCAGTGTCTTCGGGAACATGAATTCTCCTGTGAAAGTCATGGTACATCGACCCGGCAAGCGCACGCGAAACTGCGTGACCAGTTACAAACTCCGCGGGCTCAAATCGTCCGCTTGCGGCATCCGGAAGCGCTTTGCCACAGCCACCGCCGCCTTCGCACCGAGCTTCATAAAGGGAGCCTCAATCAGGTGAAACGCCGCCACCGAAAACACCGCGAGGCTAACCAACAGCACCGCAAACTGCAACGGCCGACCATAGCTTCGACAAACATAAAAAGCCAGCAGCAGCGAGAAAGGATGCGTCAGATAAATCCC
>CAZZYB010000365.1:0-4707 GCA_964658125.1 uncultured Acetobacteraceae bacterium
TTGCTTTGTATGGCGGGGACGACGGGGCTCGAACCCGCGACCTCTGCCGTGACAGTGAACTGGAAATGCATAACTCATAGTAATCAGGTGGCACGGATGGCCCGTTTTAGCACCCTGAGACACCCTTTGGAACCCGTATTGTGGCCTTATTGTGCCCCCGTTTTTCAGGGGGCTTTCGATGCGACCTCTGCCCAAATACGGCAGAGGTCGCTCTCGCTCAACCAATTGCACCCCTGGGTGGGGAAGCCGATCCCTTCGGCTGCAGTGATGCTAGACCGGGAAGACTGCATCCGTTTCGGTTTTTAAGATACGGACAGGTGAACGCGAAGGGCGCAGGTTGGACTCCTGCCCCGGGCCACCATATAAAGCTAGCAAAAACAGCAATTTATGCGGGCTTAGGCTGCCGAGCTTGTTCTCTTATTGAAGGCATGGGGATACTCTGGGGGTACCATCCCGTGACTCTTCATGCAGTTTGGTGCAAGGTTATGCGTGGCACTGGGCGCCACACGCGTGCCTATGTACTCGGTCCGTTCTCGCCTTGAAACTTCCTGGGGATACTGATGCTGAGCTGCTCTAATGACCCTTAAGCTAATGAAGTTGGTCGGATTCATCCTGCCTGTTCCCGCGCTTTCATCTGATACCGCTTACAGCAAGCATCCCCGATTTCCATGCGCGCGAAGCAGTGCCAACGCGCTGTCGCTGTCGTAGGGGCACCCTGAGCGGTAACTGATTGAAACTACAGAGCAAGGTTGGCCTAAGAAGGAACCTAAAGAGCAATCAGGAACCCTAATTGAACCGATATTGAACCCTTGTTTACACTATGGCGGAAGGCGATTCGGGCTGCCTTTGACTGATTCTCTCGATACATGCCATAACACTACGGCCACTCTTGACCCTAACGGGAAAACCATGTCAAAGGCAAAAAACCTCGACCTGAGCGTCTGCTCTCAAAACCGCGGATGGAAAGAGTCGGCAGACGAGACCAGAGTAGTGGATGATCAGACCACCCGGGTGGCACAGCGTTTGTGGTGGGAAGGTGGAACACTCATGGCGTGTTGGTGGAAAGCGCATGAGGCTTTCACAGCTACAAAATCGAGACATGGCGTCGATTGATCGGGGCTATTAGTATGCCGTATCTTATTCATTTCAGATGGCCGGGGCGAGAGGATTCGAACCTCCGACCCCCTGCTCCCGAAACAGAAGTCTGGGAATCCGGTAAATCGTTGATCCTAGGGGTCTTCCAACTCCTCTAGAATCAGCGTACATATCAATCTTTATCGAAACGCCTACATCTTTGACGATCTGACAGGTGCAAAATCGACTACAGTGCTGCCAAGCAGGCGTGTAAGCATGAAGGAAGCAAAAGGTTTGTTGAGCGCATCCCCTCCCCAGGTATGCACATCGCCTACGGACGCCCGGTTGGCTGTACATCGTGTTCCCTCGGAGGTTCGTTTGCAACCAAGCTGTGCTTCAGATGTTCGTGATGTCTCTTAGCTGTTTCTCACAATGCTCATGATCATCAGGGCGGCTGTGGTGCGGATTTGAAGATGTTGGTTGTCCAGCCATTCCAGGTCGGATCCATACGCGCTCACCGTGGGCGCCGTCCGCACCAACGGCACGGCCGCAACCAACGTTGACGCGATCGCCAGCTATAGCTCAAAAGGTCTCTCGTTCATCGACCGGGTCGCGAAGCCCGCTCTCGTCGCTCCCGGAAATCTTGTGACCAGCCTGCACTCCGGTGTGACCACGCTGCAACAAGCCAACCCAACCTTCTTCACCCCCAACAACTTCTACCAGAACAACGGCACTCCCAATGACCGCTGCGGCTGCATTGTCCATTTGCAACGCAATCTACTAACCTTTCACCACGAGGAACGGTAGGGCTCGTATAATGAAGTCGCGACGGGAAGGTGCCGCGCGGACACACGGCTTTAGTTCTGGACCTTTGAGGTAAGGAACATGGTTACATTGATTTGGCTCGGTTGCTCGCTCGTTTGCTTTGCACTGATCGTGGGCATCGTGGCCGCTGCCTGGCACACATTTGCGGAGTTGCTTGGAGAACGCCGAGCGCGACTCGCTCGCAATACACCCATCGTTCAGTCTAATTCTGAATCCGCGTGAATGGATGTACTTAATGGGCATCTCAAGTGTCTCGGCCGGAGGGACGGGAGACTTTGCAGTTCCTGCATTCCTTTTGCGAAGATGCCAGCGAAACATCCGACCTCTGACAAACTCTGGCTGCCTTAGGGAGATTGCGGAAGAGCATCCACTTTTGACTCTTTTATGTAACTCGACATGGCCTGCCCTAATTGGGAGTCGACCTCGTCTGCGTTCGTCACAACCCCCACCATCAGCAGGCTGAAGTTCACCCTCTTCAGGTTGTTTTGCAGTGTCTGGAAGATGCTGACTTGCAGCATGCGGGATTCTTCTACCATCATTGCCGCCGTATAACCTTGTTCTCTTCGTAAGAGTCCATGTTCAGCCGCCGCTGGTGATTGGAACGCATGGGTACCCAAAGGGAGGGCAATTCTTAGGCGACTGACCAAATCTCGGAACAGTTGAGGCAGATGGGCGGAGCGCTTTTCGTCATCGTCGGTATCGTGAGGATGTAACGTTCGCAGTCGACACGCCTAAGCCAGCCGTGCATGGTCTATCTCGGGGCCTGCCTCATCGCCGGGACCAGGTTGGCACGCGCAAGCCAGGTAAACGTCAAGGTGATACTGACGGCACGCGCTATGGATGAGTCTGTGGAGCTCGCGCATGAGATTTTCAATCGGGTCTTTCCCCCTGTCCCGGTAAAGCTTCAGAAGAAATGAGGGCCAGCCCGTCTGCTGAGCATCCAATTGCATCAAACAACGACAATGGATGCAGACATCGAAACACTACGCCGGCTAGAGGAGACTGTTCTCAGTCTCGCCAAATTGATGGTTGATAACGAGGATGCTGTCAGGCTTGAGGTCATCACGCAGCCGAATGAAACCCTGTTGCGTTTGCATACTGTGCCCGCCGACGTTGGCGAACTGGTCGGCAAACAGGGCAGGACAGCGCGCTCATTCCGAGTAATTCTGAGTGCAATCGCGAAGAAATACGGTCATCGAATCTCGCTCGATATCGTTAATATCCAACTTGAAGGCTGATTTTCAGGACGCTGATTTCGTGTTCACTTCTTTTGACGAATTCGTTGAGCACCGCTTTCGCCACCAGATGCATGAGAAAGCCCCACCTGTACGAGGGTGGGCTGCTTGCGATTCGCTTCCTCAGTCGCATTTCTGCGGGTCTGGTAGGTCTATCTCAAGAATGCGGGAACTTGCTCGGGAAGATATTTACCGGGCATAAGTAACGTACGGCCGCTGGCGAACAAAATGGTCAAGCGTCATCGTCCTTGTGGACGTTTGTAATTCGGGCGCTAAACACATCCATTGCTGAATTCTAGCTGATGGTCTCTCCAGCCTCTAAAGCAATAAGGAACCCGCCTTTTAGAGGTGTTCCGGCGCCTTTTGACTTCTCGAAACGTTAGCGGCCTGTTCTTTTCCACTGGAGCCGGTCTCGATGTCGAACTCCACCAAGTCGCCTTCCGTAAGGGTTTTGTACCCATCGTGTTGAACAGCGCTGTAATGGACGAAAACGTCCGGCCCGCCTTCACGCGAAAGGAAGCCGAATCCCTTTACGTTGTTAAACCACACAACCTTACCGATGTACTGTGCCATTTGCTTAGTTACCGACTTCTGATGGTGAGATGCGTAATTTCGGCACGCGCACAGGAGACCTGCTCGGTATGGTCGCCGCCTGGCTCCAAACGAGAGGGAGCGAGGTACCTAATGCACCGGTACCTTTTCGAGCATGATAGTCACTGTGACCGTTCCGTCCACATCGAGACCGTCGTCAAGGTCGTAGACATAAACTCGTTGCATTACTGTACCTAAAACCAATACCCCTTTCACGTTGCGATGGCGCACAAGATCACCCTTTGAGGGCAATATGAGATCCGTGATCGCGCCTTCGACTCCGGTCGATGCTGCAGGTTTGGGTTCGTCATTGAATTGGAAGTGGACAGAGATTCGCATATCGGCCTCCGAGGGCGAGCGATAACCCCGTGCCCCTGAGATGCACAAACGGTTATCGCTGTTTACGTCATGACCGCATCTGCTCATTGAAGCTCAGGAATGTCCGTCGAGGGTAAAACCTCGAAACATGATAGGGACAGGGCTCTTGTTGTGCGGCGTGGTACAGCCTTCGCAAGGCAACCATCCCCGGACGTAAAACCTCAAAGTGAGCGGAGAGAATGGGATGCCCGTATTTATCAAGAAAATCTGGAATGAAGATGCGTCGGTTTTCCCGACCGGATGCACGGTTCGGGTGAACGGAAAGGTCCTGAGCGTACTGGCCGCTGACGGCACCAATCTGGCAAGGTTTATCGTCCAGAACGTTGAGCGCCACTGGATTGAGGACGACGTTAATCGGAGGACTCCTGCCACGTAGCGCGACCTAATCTCAGACCGTCACAGCCCGAGAGGTTTCGCTACCGTGCGTGCCGCGCCCTGTTGCAGGTTGCTGCGACCCGTTCGGAGGCACGGGGAATTGGGGGCCGCCCCGCTCTACGATGAGCGTTCCCCAACTTTGGGATTTCGCTAAGTTCACCCCTTTCAGACCGGCAAATGTCGGGCCGTTCAGTCCGAATAGACCCAAAGAGCAGCCCACCCACCTCCC
>CAZZYB010000366.1:0-4705 GCA_964658125.1 uncultured Acetobacteraceae bacterium
CAAGCAGGATTGACCGGGCCTGCGCCGCGGGTGCACGGCGCAAGGGTCGGGAGACCGCGATCGCCAGCAGCGTTGGCCAGCGCAGGCAAAGCTGCACATGCGCTGCCGACACCAGATCGCGTACACGGGAACGAAGCGGCATGTCCCCCATTCTCCATGAGTCGCCTGCCGGATCATGATCTGGAGTCTGTGGCCGCTCCCAGAACGGGACCGTTTGCCCCACAAGGCCGACCCACGTACACTGGATGGGCCACGTCGTGAGCGGCTTGTTCCGCACCGACGTTTGATACAGGCGCGTAGCTCAGTTGGTTAGAGCGCTACCTTGACACGGTAGAGGTCTCCGGTTCGAATCCGGACGTGCCTACCACTCCAAACTTCTCAACTTAAAGAAGTTATAAGTGAAGCAAAAGCTTAAAACGGCTCAGACGAGGGCAACGATGGCCCACGTTCTTTAGCCTTGGCAAACCTTCCAAACGGGAACGCTAGCGGCCCACTTCGAGAGGGCCGTTGCTCTGCGTTGCGGGCTCTATCGAGTGTCCCTGATCGCTATTGCCTCTTCGATGTAATCGCCACGGCGTGGTCAGAGCGCATCGCCGTGTATGCGACATCCGGAGTTACCCAGCTACCGACCCTCGGGGTAACAAGCGATCCGATGAGCCATCACGAGCGCTCATCCCCTGGACTCACAGGTCACGCTTGAATCCCTGTACTTCTCGCCTTTTCCTGTGTAAACTTGAAAGACACGGTAGAGGTCTCCGGTTTCAGTTCGGACGTGCCTACCACTCCCCCGCAGTCCGGCAGGCTTTCTCAGGCGGATAGCGGTGTTTTGTGGGAGTTTATCGCGACATCAAGTTTCGTTTTGGAGTGAAGTCATGGCAAACGTATGTGATCTTTGCGGCAAAGGGCCGCAGTTCGGCAACAACATCTCCCACGCGCACAACGTCACACGTCGTCGCTGGAACCCGAATCTTCAGACAGTCAAAGCACTGGCCAACGGCGTGTCCAAGCGCATGAAGGTGTGCACCGGCTGCATCAAGAACGGCAAAATCGTCAAAGGTTAGTCCTGAACCAAGCAGTACCGCTACAGCAACCTTGTGGATTGCTGTCGCTTTGACGCACCTGCTGACATCGAAAATAAGTTGCGAAAGCCCAGACCGAGGTCTGGGCTTTCGCATTATCTCGTCTGTTAGGGAGCTACTTTTCGTCAAACTTCAGCGAAGCTGAGTTGATGCAATACCTCTGCCCCGTAGGGTTGGGCCCATCCGGAAAGATGTGGCCAAGGTGGGCCCCGCAGGTGCCGCAAGTAGCCTCCACGCGCCGCATCCCGAAGCTGCGGTCCTCGTGCTCATCCACGGCCTCGGCTGAAACCGGCTCATAAAAACTGGGCCAGCCGCTTCCCGAATCAAACTTCGCGTCCGACTTGAACAGCGGCGCATCGCAAGCGCCGCAGTGATACAGACCGTCCGCATGATTGTTGACCAGCGCGCCTGTAAATGGACGCTCGGTCCCCTTCTCTCGCATGATGTGGTACTGCTCGGGCGTAAGTTCAGCGCGCCACTCCTCGTCCGTCTTTTCAATCTTCTTCGTGCTGGTGGCCAGGTCGCTCAAAGGACCGGCGGTAGGAATCGATGGCATCGGGTCTATCTCCTACCCATTAGATGCGCTGGGCCAGAGGAACGATCAAGCGCCACTTACCGCCCCATGAATCGCCTGCAGTATTTCCAGAATCCCCTTTAACTTGTTCAAATGCAGGGCATTCGCCCCGTCCGACTTCGCCTCCGCCGGGTTGTCGTGGACCTCGAGAAACACTCCGTCGATTCCGGCCGCCACAGCCGCCCGCGCCAGCACCGGAATGAACTCGGGCTGCCCTCCGCTGACGCCCTTTCCCGCGCTGGGCGTCTGAACAGAATGCGTTCCGTCGAATACAACCGGCGCAAACTCCCGCATCATTGGCAGTCCGCGCATGTCGACGACCAGGTTGTTGTACCCAAAGCTCGCCCCGCGCTCGGTCAGCGAAACCCGCTCGTTGCCGCTCTCCCGAATCTTTTCAACCGCGTGTCGCATGTCTCCGGGAGCGACGAACTGCCCCTTCTTCACGTTGATCGCTCGCCCGGTTTCAGCGGCCGCGACCAGCAAATCCGTCTGGCGACAAAGAAACGCAGGAATTTGTAGCACTGCCTCGACATCTCCCAGCGCGTCCGATGCTTCCAGCGCCTGTTGCGGCGTGTGGATGTCGGTGAGCACCGGTACGCCGTTGTCCTGTCCGATCGCCGCGAGGATCCGGCAACCCTCCGTCAATCCCGGCCCCCGGAAACTGTGGATCGACGTCCGATTTGCCTTGTCGTAGCTCGCCTTGAAAATGTACGGAACACCCAGGTCGGTCGTAATCCGCTGGATAGCGTCCGCCATTCCACGCGCATGACTCTCGCTTTCAATCACGCACGGACCGGCAATCAAAAACAGCTTCGCGCCGCCCGCAGCGACACTCCCAATGTTGAACTGATGCGTATGGCTCACGTCATCTATTGGAGCACAGTGGCCGGTTCAAACGCGGGCATCACTCGGCAGCGCTAAGGGTAGCCAGGCTTCCGTCCGGCCGAAGCAGAAAGGTCGTCGCGCCCCGGCGATCAATCCGAATCGTTTTGACGTGCGCCTCCTCCAGCCGTTGCAGCACTTCATATCGGGGATGTCCAAACGTGTTCCGGCGCCCGGAGCTGATCACCGCCGCCCGCGGAAGAGCCACGGCCAGAAACTCAGGATTGGTCGATGTTTTGCTCCCGTGATGTCCGACTTTCAGCAGCGTCACCGGCGTGATCCGCCCGTTCGTCAGCATGATGTCTTCGCTACGCCGTTCGGCGTCGCCCTCGAGCAGCACGCTGGCTTTGCCGAAGTCGAACCGCATCACCAGCGAGTCATCGTTGATCGGCGCTTTGGGATTCGAATAACCGATCTCGGGGGCAAGCACGCTGGCCTGCATTCCACCCCAATCGAAATTTTCTCCCGCATGAAAATGCCGCACGGCGACATTGAGTCTCGCCGCTTCAGCCAGCAAGCTTTTATAGTCGTCAGACTCTGCAGGATCAATACTTACCCAAAGTTCACGCGGATGGAAGTCGCGCAGTATTGCCGGCATTCCTCCCATGTGATCGCTGTGCGCATGCGTCAGCAGCACCACATCGAGTCGTCGCAGCCGACGTGACCACAGATAAGGAGCCACCACTTCTTCTCCAACATCCCAGCGGTCGGTGTTAGCCGCTTGTCCCACGGGACCACCTGCATCCACCAGCAAAGTATGTCCATCAGGCGAAACAACCAGCAGCGAATCGCCCTGCCCCACATCGAGCGCAGTCACCTCGAGCACTCCAGAATGCAGCAACGGAAGCTCCGGCCAAAGTGTCGCCAGCGGGACAACTGCAATCGCCACAACTCCAGCTGCGACGAGCCATCGACTCCGCCTTCGCACCGCCCAGCAAGCACCGGCGAGGCATACAACCACCAACGCGATCATCCCCATTGCAGGCGCCGGAACCCGCGTATCCGCAAAGCGCATCCGGCTCAGATGCGCAATCGCCCAGCTCACACCGTGCAACACCAGCGCCGTTGCAGCGGCCGGCAAAGCCGCAAGCCACGTGCTCACGAGCGACGCACAGAACGTCACCACAGCCAGCGGCGCAAGCAATCCCACCAGTGGGATCGCCAGCAGATTCGCCGGCAGCGCAAACGGCGTTGCACGATGGAAGTAGACCGCCATCGGCAAGGCCATGCAGGCCTCAATCACTACGCTCACCAGAACAAGCTCTGCAGCCCGTAATATCGCTCTCACACCGAACGCTGGCACAAGGCGCAACCACGCAGCAAACCGTGCGGGACCGCAAGCCGCGAGAGCGTTGCCGAATAACCGCAGCATCACTCGCATCTGGGCCAGCTTTGGCGGCAGCCTCGCATCCAGCCACACAGCGTCAAGATCGCGAGCGGCCCGCAGACGAGGCAGCAGCATCCGCTCCGACAGCGGCATCGCCAGTCCGCCGACAGCAACCAGAACGAGGAACGTCATCTGAAAACTCGCCTCGGCGAGCGAGCGCGGATCGACGACGAGCACCGTCAGCGCCGCGGCACCGAGCGCCTGCAACACGCTGACGTTTCGCCCGATCCATCGCGCCACCAGGAATACCGACGTCATCAGCAACGCGCGCTGCACCGGAACTCCGAAACCCGTCAACAGCGCATACGACGCAGTGATTGCTAGCGTTATTAACGTTGCGAAACCGTGCGAAGCGCGCAACCTCCGCAGAGCCCAGAACAGCATTCCAGCCAGCAGCGCAACATGCATCCCGGAGACGACGAAGAGGTGGAATGATCCGGTCCGCTCGAACCCAACCCGCAGATCGTGCCTCAGATCTGCCCTGTCGCCGAACAGCATCGCATCCAGCATCGCGGTGTCGTTCGCCGTCAGCCTTGCAGCCTGGGGCAGCGTCATGTTGGCATGTGACGTAGCAAACCGGCTCAGTCGCGCGGAAGCCCAACTCTGCGCCGCATACGCTCCACACCGCAGACTGCGCGCAGCGCCGCTCACCTTCTGCAACCGTGCCGCCTTCACACTCGCCTGTGCGGAAATCCCCTGACTCAGTAACTCGTCCGCATATGACCACGCGCCGGCATCGCGATAGCGCTCCGGCTCACGAAGCCGTAGCGGAACCTCCAACAC
>CAZZYB010000367.1:0-4672 GCA_964658125.1 uncultured Acetobacteraceae bacterium
CTGGGAAACCCATGTGTCTTCGCGAGATATGAGGTAAAGCAGGAAATGTTCGAAGATGATCTCGGAGCCTTGCCGCCCAGGTGCTTGATGGATGGATGTATTTCATCAGATACTGCAACACTGCTGCGGCAGCGTATAGACGGCGTTGAGCGTGAGTATCCTCGACCAAATGAGCAAAATATCTGATCTCGTCTCGACGCCCGGGACTAGGTTGTTGCACGAGTGGACGATTCCATAAACGGCCGTGATGAGCACAAATGTTACGGATGAAGTTAATGCTTTGCGCCCAACTCTGTAGCAATCCTCTTCTTGGAAGCTCATACAGAACCGCAAGTCTATCAAGATCGTGAGCTTTCATGCCACTCATGATGGTGGCTAATGTTCCGAAATCCCACAACTCTATCGACATCCATATGGGCAGAGGCGAGCTGTATTTGCTTCGGTAATGCTCTGCGAACTCTTCTCGCGACTGGTCGAATGCGCTTTCGAGTTTAGACAAAAACCGTTGATGCGGTGTTTCACCCGTCAAGAGATTGACCCTTGAGAAGTGGGCATTGAAGTTCGACGAATCGCGGTATGAGAAAGCTCCCTGTTGGCCCAATAGGAGCGCAATCTCTACTCTGAGTCCCACTTCAACTCTCTCGATGGCATCCAGAAACAAAAGTCTCAACTTCTTGTCGAAGACGTACAAGTCCATGACTTGAGCAAACTCAGTGCCGGGGCGGAAGTTTTGAAAGATGCGCTCCTCCTCGGTGCCGTCAAGGTTTGTTATGACCTCGCGGTGGCGGAAAGGATACGCATAGCCACTCAGGCGATAGTACCCGACACGGTGCAAACAAGCTTCCGCACGGGCTGGATCGGAAATAACCATGCCTCTGGCTTGAAGCAGGCGCACTTGCTCTGGAACAGCTAGGTAGGCTTTGGCGTAGTCAACCTTTGACATCAATCCTTAGGGCAAAAAGGAAGGCCGACTCGTGCACCGAAGTGCAGAGGAGCCGGCCGTATGTACATATGATGCGCCCTACACAGCAAAGTGTCCAGAAGTTTGCACCATTGAGTGCACAAAACTTTAGACCGCCCGGAAGGCGGTCTAAATGAACAAAATGATGCTTTTGAGAAAGTTAGTCGCCAGCGACGGTCTCTTCGATATTGCTGACAACCTCAACCTTGCTGACCGGTGCCGCGGGCTTGATGCCGCCCAAGCCACCGATGTCGCCGATGGCGATGAAGCCGCCGGGGAGTTCGGGTTCCTGGAGGATTTCTTTGCGGTAGAGCTTGGCCATGCGGGCGTTTTCGGCGTCCTGCTTTAGCTTGGCGTCGCGGGCGCGAATCTTTTCTTCGCGGGCGTTCTTTGCGATGCCGGACTTGTCGAAGGTGTCGTTCGCAGCCGAGTCCACGTGAGCCTGGTTGAGGACGAGGTCATAGGTCGCTTCCTTCTCGAGGCCGACCTTCTTGCCGCCGGCGAAGATTTCGTGGCGTCCGTGCTCTTCGTACCACTTGGTGAGCGAGGACGTCATGTGCATCTTCTCGATGATGTTGCGCCAGCCGATGCCCGTGTTGTACGCGCAAAAGCTGATCTCGCCTTCCTGCGTCGCGTAGGGGATGATGCACTGCTCGGTGCGGCGGAAGTCGTAGTTGAAGAGGTCCTGGAACCACATGCCCGCGATGAACAGGAAGTTCCAACGATCCTTGCGGCGCATTTCGATATCAGCCTGGGTGCGGTCAGCCGTTACCTTGCCGTAGTTGCGGCCGGTGGCGCCAAAGCACTTGTCAAACTTCGCCAGCAGATCGACGATTTTGAAGTGAGTGGGTGCGTTCGCGGGTTCATAGTTACGAAGCAGCGCGAGACCGGCACCGAGCATCGTGAGGTACTTTCCACGAGCCGCATCGTTCACGCGGGCGATGTCCTTGGCCAGGCGGTCGGCGTTCAGGAAGGCTGTTACGGGAACAGCTTCCTTGGTTTCCTTATCGATCATCAGCGCCATGCCGATGCCGCAGTTCGGGTGGCAACCGCAGGAGAGCTGGCCCCAGTCGTGGTTGGGTCCGTGGACGAGGTCGGCCCAGTCGGAGAACGTTGACATGAAGCTGATCGGGAACCAGTCGCGAACGGGCTCGCCAAGGCCGGTCTGGTTCTTGACGTCGTGGGCGAGGTGCGAGAGCGTGTAGCGCTGCGCCATGCGGCGTTCGTCGGAGACCTCTTCGTCGCGGCCCGTGAAGCTGACCGGCTGGAAGGAGAGGAAGTTGATCTTCTTCGGATTGTCGAGCGCGAACTCGATGATGCGGCCAACCTGCTCGTTGTTGATGCCGTTGATGATGCAGGTGACGGGAACGATGTCGACGCCGGCCTCATGCAGATTGTGGATGGCCTGGAGCTTTACGTCGAACGAGTTGCCAACCTTGCGGTGCGAGTTGGCTGCGTTTCCGATGCCGTCGAACTGCAGGTAGGCGTAACGGAGACCCGCTTCAGCAGCGGCCTTCGAGAATTCCTTGGATTTGGCGAACTCGATGCCGTTGGTGGCAGCCTGCACCGAGGTATAGCCGACCTTGCGGGCGTAGGCGACGGCGTCGAGGAAGTAGGGGCTGAGCGTGGGCTCGCCGCCTGAGAACTGGACCGACATCTGACGCTTGGGCTTGATGGTGACGGCGTTGTCGAGCATGGTCTTGATCTCGTCCCACGTGAGTTCGTGGACGAAGCCAACCTGGTTGGCGTCCATGAAGCAGGGATCGCACATCATGTTGCAGCGATTGGTGAGATCGATGGTGAGAACCGAACCGCGGCCGTGCGTGACGGTGGAAGTACCGTGATTGTGCAGCTTCTCGTCATTGTGGGCGCGGATGTCGCGGCCCGGGAAAACTTCTTCGAGGTGCTTGAAGAACGCGGTGTCGATGGACATGACGTCTTCGAAGTGTCCGTGGACGGGGCAATCCTTGACCATGAGGATCTGGCCGTCGCGCTCGATGATCTGAGCCTTAATTTCGCCGACCTTCTCGTTGAGGAGAATCTCGTGGGGGAGCTTGCCGTCGATGATCTGCTGGCGGATTTCGGGGACGCAGCGCGGGCAGAGGGAGTCGGTGGTGCGGGGCCAGCCGAGGGGCGGCTTTTCTTTCTGGTAGCTCTTCAGGAGCGGCTTATCGGACCACTTCGGCGTGAACGAGTCGTTGGGGCTGAAGGAGTTCAACTTGTTGAACACGCTCCAGCCAGCTTTCGCGGCAATCACAATGCCCTTCTCGATCAGTTTTGCCTTTTTCTTAGTTACGACTTGTGCCATAAGTTTTTCTCCTGAAGTGTCCGTGGCGACATGCGCGGCGGGAGTTCGTACCTAGCCTAGATGTCCTAGCGTAGATGTTTGATGCAGGCCCGCGTAAGTACTCCGCTGGTTCGGCTCGACCGCAGATGCGCGCGACACGATCAAGCCAGATGCAGTTGCAAGGCTATCGGTATTGGTGTGCAAACTTGAAGCTTCAGACGCTGAACGGCGAATTTACGCATTGAACGGTAACGAGGTAACTTGAATGGGAGCTTACAATTTCAGGCCGAGGACTATTTCATGACCTTCCGTGTCGCCCAGCGCACATTCGTTGTCGCATTTCTACTGACGTCTCTCACCCAAATATTTGCGCAGACCGCTTCCCCGGCCAGGCTGACGGTGGACACGGGCAGCATCGTGAGTCCGGTGAGCCCGACGCTGTATGGATTGATGACGGAGGAGATTAACCACTCGTACGACGGCGGTCTGTACGCTGAGATGGTTTCGAACCGGACTTTTCGGTCGGACTGGTCGGGCGTGCTGAACTGGACGGTGGTGCAGGCGGGGAACGCTCGCGCTTCCATGGACGTGGACATGACCAGCGGGCCGAGCGCCGCGTTGCCTTCGAGTGTAAAGGTTACGGTCGCGGCTGTTCCGACGGGTCGCGCGGGAATCAGCAACCCGGGATGGTGGGGTATCGCGATTCGGCCACGGACTGTTTATCACGGGTCGTTTTATGCGAAGGCGGATGGCGACCTGGGTCCGCTGACGGCGGCGCTGGTTTCGGATGATACGGGAGCGACGCTGGCTCATGCCGAGGTTGGGCTGCACCCGGGACCTTGGTCACAGTACAGCTATACGTTGACGACGGGGGCTGCTGTCACGCCTTCCGCGCACAATCATCTGGAGTTGACGATTGCGCGTCCGGGTACGCTTTGGCTGCAGCTTGCTTCGTTGATGCCTCCGACCTATGCGAACCGTGCCAATGGCAACCGTGCCGATCTGATGGAGAAGATGGCGGCGATGCGGCCGAACTTTATTCGGTTGCCCGGAGGCAACTATCTTGAAGGCGACACGCTGAAGGACTGGTACAACTTCAAGGAGACGATTGGGCCGCTGGTGGACCGGCCGGGGCACCAGGCTCCGTGGAGCTACTGGTCTACGGATGGGTTTGGTCTGCTGGAGTTTCTGGAGTGGACTGAGGACCTGCATGTCGAGCCGGTGCTGGCGGTGTATGCGGGCTACTCGCTGAAGGGCGGCAATGAAAAGGTAACTGACGCGAAGGGCCTGCAGCCTTACATACAGGCGGCGTTGGATGAAGTGGAGTACGTGACCGGCGACGTGTCGACAAAGTGGGGGGCGCAGCGCGCGAAGGACGGCCACCCGGCGCCGTTCCCGCTGCACTATATCGAGATTGGCAATGA
>CAZZYB010000368.1:0-4667 GCA_964658125.1 uncultured Acetobacteraceae bacterium
AGAAGCTAAGAGCTAGAAGCTAGAGGCTGTTTTCATGGCAATCACTAAAGCGAAGAAGAACGAAAAAGTAAAAATGCTGGCCACGGAGCTTGAGCACTCGACTTCGGCCATCGTCGGCACCTTCAAAGGTCTGACGGCGTCCAAGGATACCGATCTCCGCCGCATCATTCGTGAAGCGGGCGGCTCCTACCACGTCGTCAAGAACAAGCTCGCGGCGAAGTCCTCCAAAGGCACCAAGGTTGAGGCTGCGCTGCAGAACCTTAAGGGCGTCAGCTCGGTCGCCTACACCTCAGGCGATCCCGTCGCGCTCGCCAAGGCCCTCAGCACCTGGGTCAAGGACAACGCGGAGTTCACCTTCAAGCTCGGCATCGTCGACGGCAAGGTCATCGACGTAGCCCAGATTCAGGCGCTCGCCACCCTCCCCGGCAAGGAAGAGCTCTTCTCGAAGCTGTTGTTCCTCATCCAGTCGCCCGCACAGCGCCTGGCGACGGTCATCAACGCCACCGGCCGCAACCTCGCCGTCGTGGTCAATATGGCCGCCGAGCAGGGCAAGTTTGGGGCCCCGGCAGCCGCCGCCGCTCCTGAGCCGGTAGCAGAAGCCCCCGCAGCCGCAGCAGTTGCTGAAGCCCCCGCAGCGGAAGCTGTCGCAGAAGCTCCCGCAGCCGAAGCTCCGATCGCCGAAGCCGCACACGTCGAAGAGTCCGCAGCCGGCGAGCAGCCCTCCGGCGCCGCACAGCCTGAAAACGGTACCGCCACGCAAGCCGGCGAAGCCGAGTCCACCGAGCCGGTCGAAGGCTAAACACAAGTTTCGTCGCAGCATGATCGGGTGCGCAGTCTGGGCGCAACGGAAACCTGAAAGTGAAGCGGCAACTGAGGCGCAGTCCGGCCCCGGGAATGCAATCAGCAGTATGAATCGAATTTAGAAACACACACGGAGAAGAATCATGGCAGACATTCAGCAATTGGAAGATCAGATCGTTGCTCTTACCCTCCTCGAGGCGTCGGAGCTGGTGAAGAAGCTTGAAGAGCGTCTCGGCGTTTCCGCCGCGGCAGCAGTTGCAGCAGCCCCCGCGGGTGGCGGTGCAGCAGCGGCTCCGGCAGCCGAAGAGAAGACCGAGTTCACCGTCATCCTCAAGGATGCCGGCGCGAACAAGATCAGCACCATCAAGGCTGTACGCGAAGTCACCGCTCTCGGCTTGAAGGAAGCCAAGGACCTGGTCGACGGCGCACCCAAGCCCTTGAAGGAAAATGTTTCGAAGGACGAGGCGGCTGCGATCGCCAAGAAGTTCGACGGCATCGCTTCAGTCGAAATCAAGTAACTGCTTTCGGAAGAAGGCTTTGGGTCACGCGGGAGGGCTCGGCAAGGTAGCTTGCCGGGTGCTCCCGCGACCTTGCACTTGCACGCTGGCCAGTTATGCGGTATCCTTTTCGATGGGAGAAGGACCGCCGCTGTTCAGCGTGCAGCGTATTTCAGGTCGACCCAAACATCTTAGCGGCACAGTGTAGTATCCGGTTCATCCTGGCATTGCGAAGCAGGTTATGGAGCCGGCGATTGTGGGTTTCGAGCGGCGGATCCCCACGATGAAGCGCATCACCCAGCGGCAAACCTTGAAACCGGCCAGTTTCAAGAGGCGGCGACTATACCTCGTTCTTATCGGCAATTAGTGCAAGCAACATCACCTGCGCTCACGGGACACTCTGTCCCCACGAGCGCTTTCGCTGTTTCTACGAAGCCGTAGTCTCCGCCACCTTCGTTTGCGCTCAGCGCAGACGGCATTTTTAGCAGCTTCCGCTGTGTAAAGGGAAGCGAAAAGTTCAGGGCCCCGCAGAATGCTTCGCGGGGGTACTACAGTGCGCTGAGGCATCGTCGCCGCGAGGAGCGACGGTACCGGAAGGGCGCAAAAGAAGTCCAAAGGAGTAGCCCCCAAGGGCCGCTCCCCTCCGATACCCGGGGGCCTCGATTTACGCAACAGGAGAGAGCATGCCGAATCCGAACAACCGCGACACCAATATCGCAATGCGCGCTATCCGCCAGCGCCTGGATTTCTCGAAGATTCCCACGAGCATCCAGATCCCCAACCTCATCGAGGTGCAGCGCCGCAGCTACGAGCGCTTCCTGCAGATGGATAAGCTACCCCAGGAGCGCGAGGACAACGGACTCCAGTCCGTGTTCACCAGCGTCTTCCCGATCACCGACTTCCGCAACGTCTCCGAGCTCGAATTCGTCGACTTCTCCATCGGCAACTGGGAGTGCAAGTGCGGCTACCTCAAGGGTCTCAACCACCTCCGCACGGCCTGCACCAACTGCGGCCACATGGTCATCACCGACCCCTTCCATCCGGGCGACGTGCTCTGCAAATTCTGCGGAACCTACAACAAGAACACGCCTGACTTCTGCACCAAGTGCGGAGATCCAGTCGGCCTCCAACTGAAGTACGACCAGGCAGAGTGCGAAGAGCGTGGCATGACCTATTCGGCTCCGCTGAAGGTCACCATCCGGCTCAAGATTTACGACAAGGACCCCGAGACCGGCGTCAAGAGCCTCCGCGACATGAAGGAGCAGGAAGTCTTCTTCGGCGACATCCCGCTCATGTCCGCGAATGGCACCTTCATCGTCAACGGCACCGAGCGCGTCATCGTCTCGCAGCTTCACCGCAGCCCCGGCGTCTTCTTCGAGACGGCGAGCAACCGCACCTACTTCCTCGGCAAGATCATTCCGTACCGCGGCAGCTGGGTGGAGTTCGAGTACGACCAGAAGAACATCCTCTACGTCCGCATCGATCGCAAGCGCAAGTTCCTCGGCACAATCTTCCTCCGCGCTCTCGGCTTGCGCACGGATGAGGAAATCCTCAAGACGTTCTACACCGTCGACACCATCACGGTGAAGGACGGCAAACTTTCCTGGGCACTCGCCGGGGAAGAGAAGCACTCGAACCTCATCGGCACCCGCTCCAGCATCGCCATCAACGGCGCCAAGGGCGAGGAACTTGTGTCTGCGGGCCGCAAGATTTCGGCCTCCAGCCTCAAGCACCTCCGCTCCAGCGGCATCACCTCGCTCGAAGTGGAAACGTCCGAGTTCGACGGCGCCATGACGGCTGCCGACGTGATCGACATGGCCACCGGCGAGTTGCTCTACGAAGCCAACCAGGAGCTCACCGCTGACAAGCTGCACAAGATTCTGCAGTCCGGCGTGGTCAGCTTCGAGGTCTTCTTCCCCGAGCGCGACGACGTAGGCAACATTATCGCCAACACCCTGCGCCGCGACAACGTTCGCAAGCCTGAGGAAGCTCTCATCGAGATCTACCGCAAGCTTCGTCCGGGCGACCCACCGACGCTCGACACCGCAACTGCGCTCTTCGAAGGCATGTTCTTCGATCCGCGCAAGTACGACTTCTCGCGCGTAGGCCGTCTCAAGTTCAACATCAAGCTGTACGAGAACCAGGACCCCTCCGGCCTCGACAAGCGAACGTTGACGCCTGAAGACTTCTACGGCACGATTCGCTACCTGCTCAAGCTGCGCAAGAACATCGGCAACGTCGACGACATCGATCATCTCGGCAACCGCCGCGTTCGCGCTGTCGGCGAATTGATGGAGAACCAGTTCCGCATCGGACTCGTCCGCATGGAACGTGCCATCAAGGAAAAGATGTCGGTCTACCAGGAGATGTCGACCGCCATGCCGCACGATCTCATCAACGCCAAGCCGGTTATGGCCGCGATTCGTGAGTTCTTCGGCTCCTCGCAGCTGTCACAGTTTATGGACCAGACCAACCCGCTGTCGGAGATCACGCACAAGCGTCGCCTCTCCGCCCTCGGACCCGGCGGTCTGTCCCGTGAACGCGCCGGCTTCGAAGTCCGCGACGTGCATCCGACCCACTACGGCCGCATCTGCCCGATTGAGACCCCTGAAGGCCCGAACATCGGCCTGATCTCGTCGCTCTCGTGCTTCGCACGCATCAACGAATATGGCTTCATCGAGTCCCCTTACCGTCGCGTCAAGGACGGCACGGTTCTCGACTTCGTCGCTGTCTCGAATGCAGGCGAGTCCGGCTTGCGCCAGGGCGACTTCCTCGAAGTCACCGAAGCGGCCAAGCAGAACAAGCAGCTCAAGAAGGACGGCAAGCGCACGATGGACCTCGAGCCCTTCTCGTTCTACCTGTCTGCATGGGAAGAGGACCGTCACACGATCGCCCAGGCGAACATCAACCTGGACGCTGAGCTCAACATCGTCGACGACCTCGTCAACGCGCGTAAGCAGGGCAACTTCGTCCTGGTGCCGAAGGGTGAAGTCGATTACGTCGACGTCTCTCCGAAGCAGTTGGTCTCGGTCGCCGCCTCACTCGTTCCGTTCCTCGAGCATGACGATGCTAACCGCGCCCTCATGGGTGCGAACATGCAGCGCCAGTCCGTTCCGTTGCTCGTTGCCGAAGCTCCTTTCGTCGGCACCGGCATGGAAGGCGTCACAGCGCGCGACTCCGGCGCCGTGATCCTGGCCAAGCGTAACGGCATCGTCGATTCGGTCGACTCCGAGCGCATCATTGTCCGCGTAGAAGGCGAGCACCACCCCACGCAGCTCTCACGTGAAGTTGGTTCGGACATCTACCAGCTCACGAAGTTCAAGCGCTCCAACCAGAACACCTGCATCAACCAGAAGCCGATCGTCCGCA
>CAZZYB010000369.1:0-1677 GCA_964658125.1 uncultured Acetobacteraceae bacterium
CACAACTCACAACACACAACTCAAAGCCGTAAACCGCTGCTTATCGAATCACCTCAGAACTTCTGATCTACGCGTATCTGACCGCCGATCGCCCCCCGGCCTCAGCCCTTGAGCGCATTCCCCACCACAACCCCTTGCCTCCGGGCCATCACAACCGTAAACAAAACCTCCGTACAAGCCACCACACTTTCCACATCCGTGCGGCACTCCACATCCGGCATCAACGGCTCCTCATAAGGATCGCTGATCCCCGCCATCGCTCGCGCATAAAGCCCCTTCGGATCGCGCTCGATACAAGTCGCCAGCGGCGCATTCACATACACCTCCAGAAACTCCCCCACAAGCTCCCGCGCCGCCTGCCGCACCTCGCGATCGGGTGCAATCGCCGCCACCAGCACCACCGCGCCATTCTCCGTCAGTCTCCGAGCCAACTCGGCAATCCGCCGTACATTCTCCGTACGATCCGCCCGCGAAGACCCCAGCCCCGCGCAGAAGCCCTTCCGCAGCGCATCTGCATCGAGCACGACCGTAAGCACATCCGCCTTACGCAGCCGCTTCCCCAGCGCACTGGCCAGGGTACTTTTTCCAGCCCCGCTCAACCCCGTAAACCACACCGTCAATCCCGGCTCCGGAGCCTCCCAAACAGTTTCCCGCAACGCAACAGCCCGCACGCGCGCCGCTCCGGCAATAGGCAAGTTCGATAGGGGAGTGCTAGCCATTCGACCAGCCTAGCCGCTCCCAAAGCCTCCGCTGTCACAGCCCTGTCGTTCCTTTGTCAAACCCACCTCGAAACCCCCAATTAACACGCCATTAACACACGCAAATTACCCTGAATTGACACAGACCGCATAAACTATTTCCGATGCATCTCTATCGAAATAAAGCCATGCAAGGACTTCCATGATTCGCCGCATCATCCGTTTCGCTGCTGTAATCGCCAGCGTCACGACTTCCATCTGCGCTCAGCAGATCAACATCACCGGAGCGGGCTCCACCTTCGCCGCCCCCCTCTACCAGACCTGGGCGAGCCAATACGCCAAGCTCCACCCCGGCACCCAGATCAACTACCAGTCCATCGGCTCCGGCGGTGGGATCCGCCAGGTCTCCACTGGCACGGTCGACTTCGGCGGCACCGACACCCCGATGAACGACAAGCTCCTCGCGAACGCCCGCAACACCCTCCACACCGACATCCTGCACTTCCCGGTAGCCCTCGGAGCGGTCGTCCCCATCCACAACATCCCCGGCGTCAACGCGCAGCTAAACTTCACCGCCGCCGCGCTCGCCGGCATCTATCTCGGCACCATCACCCGTTGGAACGACCCTGAAATCGCCCGAGCCAACCCGGGCGTCAACCTCCCCGCCAAAGACATCGCTATCGCCCACCGCTCCGACGCCAGCGGCACCACTTTCATATGGCTGGATTTCCTCGCCAAAGTCAGCCCCGCCTGGCGAGACCGCGGCCCCGCCCCCAGCATTGACTGGCCCGTAGGCTTCGGCGGCAAGGGCAACGAAGGCGTCGCCGGCTTCGTACGCCAGACCCCCTACTCCATCGGCTACGTCGAGCTCGTCTACGCCGTGCAGACTAGAATGGCCTATGGACAGGTCCAGAACACTACCGGCAAATTTATCAAGGCCGACCTCGCCTCCGTGACCGCCGCCGCGACCAGCGCCGCC
>CAZZYB010000369.1:1687-4639 GCA_964658125.1 uncultured Acetobacteraceae bacterium
GCTGGGTCATCGCCGGACTCGCCCGAATGCTGAACACCATGCCCGCCGATTTCCGCGTCTCCATCGCCAACGCCCCCGGCCCCGCCGCCTACCCCATCGCCAGCTTTACCTGGATGCTCCTCCCCCGCGACGCCAAGGACCGCAACAAGGCCGCCATCCTCAAAGCCTTCCTCGCCTGGGGCCTCACTGAAGGTCAGAAGTTCGCTCCCGGCCTCTCCTACGCTCCACTCTCCAAACCCGTCGTCGACAAAGAGCTAGCGGCCATCAAGACCCTCCACTACTAACCCTTATGCTCACGACTGCAGCGACACCTCCTCAGCCCGCCGTTCCCGACGCCCGCGAGAAGCTGTCCGCATTCGAGCGCCTCAAGAAAGGCGACGAGGTCACCTACCTCATCACCTTCGCCTCCGCCCTCACCATCATCCTGGTCACCTGTCTCCTCGTCCAGCATCTCTGGGCCGACTCCGTCCTCTCCCGCCACACCTTCGGCTGGAAGTTCCTGCACACCAACCAGTGGGACCCCTACAAGGAAAACTACGGCGCCCTCCCCTTCGTCTACGGCACGGTCCTCACATCGTTCCTCGCGCTCTTCATCGCAGTCCCGGTCGGCATGGGCGCCGCCATCTTCCTCGCCGAACTCGCTCCCCGCCGCATCTCCAACGTCCTCACCTTCATGATTGAGCTCCTCGCCGCCGTCCCCAGCGTCATCTACGGCCTGCTCGGCATCTTCGTCCTCATCCCCATCCTGCGCGACTACATCGTCCCCGTCCTGCAGAAATTCCTTGGCTTCCTCCCCATCTTCAAGGGCGCGTTCTACGGCGTCAGCTACTTCTCAGCCGCGTGCGTTCTCGCGATCATGATCGTCCCCTTCATCGTCTCGATCTCCCGCGAAGTCCTCCTCGCCGTCCCGCAATCGCAGCGCGAAGCCATGATGGCCCTCGGAGCCACCAAGTGGGACGTCACCTGGAAAGCCGTTGTCCCCTACGCCCAGCGCGGCATGTTCGGCTCCGTCTTCCTCGCGCTCGCCCGCGCCCTCGGCGAAACCATGGCCGTCACCATGGTCATCGGCAACGTCCCCAGCATCCACGCCTCACTCCTCGCCCCCGGCTACACCATCGCGGCTGTGATCGCCAATGAGTTCACCGAAGCGACAGGCGACCTCTACATCAGCGCCCTCATCGAGCTCGCCCTCGTCCTCTTCGCCGTCACCATGATCATCAACGCCCTCGCACGCCTCCTCATGCTCGGCATGAAGTCGCAGGAGGGAGCCCATTGAGCACCTCGACCCAAAGCACTCCGATCAAGCGCAGCGGCCACTATCCACCGACTTACAAGAAGGTCATCAACGTCGTCATGCTCACGTTGACCGGCCTGGCCGCGCTCCTCGTAGTCTCCGTCCTGCTCTTCATCCTCGGCTACCTCATCTGGAACGGCGCCCGTTCCCTCAACTGGAACTTTTTCACCAAGCTCCCCGCCGGCGCCGGCCAGCAAGGCGGAGGCATGGCCAACGCCATCATCGGCTCCGGCAAACTCCTTCTCCTCGCCAGCGCCATCGGCATCCCCATCGGCTTGCTTGGCGGAATCTACCTCGCCGAATTCGGCCGCGGCCCCTTCTCACTCGCCGTCCGCTACACCACCGACCTCCTCAACGGCGTACCCTCCATCGTCATCGGCATCTTCGTTTATTCACTGATCGTGCTCCCGCAGCATCACTTCTCCACCTTCGCCGGCGGTGTAGCGCTCGGCATCATGATGATCCCCATCGCCCTCCGCAGTACCGACGAGTTCCTCCGCGCCGTCCCCAACACGCTCCGCGAAGGCGGCCTCGCCCTCGGAGCCAGCAAGGCACAAACCGTCTTCACCGTCATCCTCCCCGCGGCCATGCAGGGCATCGTCACCGGCATCATGCTCAACCTCGCGCGTGTCGCCGGAGAAACCGCCCCACTCCTCTTCACCGCCTTCGGCAACCAGTTCTGGAGCCCCGGCTGGAGCGGCCCCACCGCCTCGCTCCCCGTCTTCATCTTCAACTACGCGATTTCTCCCTACGAAGACTGGCACCGCCAGGCCTGGGCCGCCGGCTTCGTCCTGCTCTCGGGCATCTTCATCGTCAACATCCTCGCGCGCCTGCTCGTCTCCCGCAGCCGCATGACCGGACGGAGCTGACCGTGGGAACCGAGACCACACTCATCGACCTCAAGAAGCTAACCCGAGCCCGTAGCGCGCGTTTCGGCGACCCCGAGCCCGTCGATCCCAACCCGCTCCCGCAGTTCACCGTCACCAAAATGGACTTCTACTACGGTGACTTCCACGCCCTCCACGACGTCACCCTCACCCTCCCCGCCAAGCGCGTCACCGGCCTCATCGGCCCCTCCGGCTGCGGCAAATCCACCTTCCTCCGCACGCTCAACCGCATGTACGAAACCGTCCCCAAAACCCGCGTCACCGGCTCGGTCCGTCTCGACGACACCGAAATCTCCGAGTTCTCCCCCACGCTCCTCCGCCGCCGCGTAGGCATGGTCTTCCAGAAGCCCAGCCCGTTCCCAAAAAGCATCTTCGACAACATCGCCTACGGCCTGCGCGTCAACAACCTCTGCTCCAGCCGCGACCTCAAAGAAAAGGTCGTCGAGTCCCTGCAGCGCGCCGCTCTCTGGGACGAAGTCAAAGACAAACTCAACCAGTCCGCCTTCTCGCTCTCCGGAGGCCAGCAACAGCGCCTCTGCATCGCCCGAGCCCTCGCCGTAGACCCCGAAGTCCTCCTGCTCGACGAACCCTCATCGGCCCTCGACCCCATCGCCACCGCGAAAATCGAAGACCTCATCTTCGACCTCCGCCGCTCCTGCACCATCATCATGGTCACCCACAACATGCTCCAGGCCGCCCGCATCTCCGACTACGTAGGCTTCTTCCTGCAAGGCAAACTCATCGAATTCGACCACGCCAGAAAAATGTTCC
>CAZZYB010000370.1:0-4637 GCA_964658125.1 uncultured Acetobacteraceae bacterium
GTAACTCCCGTACAAGGTACGAATCCCCGCAGCCCGGGCATGCTGAATAATCTCACTCAACACCATGTGTTCAACCTTGCGCCCAAGCACCCGGCAGCTCATCAGCCACGTATCGATCTCCCAGGTCCCCGCCTCACCCGGCCGGCAGATCACCACACTGATCATACCGTTATCACCAAACACATCTGCCAGCCGCACCTGCAAAGTAAAAACATCCGGGGCATATTCCGCCTCCGCCACCTCCGGATCCGTATAGCGCCGCGTCGTCAGGTTATATTGATTCGATTTATTAATAAGCTGAACAATACGCGCTCTCCCGGTCGCATTAAAAGGTTGGAAAGTAATGGTCATATCGAGCGAGGCCAGGTAAGCGTCCACTCCCCCTATCTGTTTCTGCAAACTAGCCCGCTTGGCATTATCCTGGTAAAACACAGCCCGTTTCATGTCCTCACTGGCTATCGCCACAGCTTCAAAGTAACCCGCAGCCGCCAGCGTTCGCGCATAATACGCCGGATCCTCCGGCAACTCCGGCACGGCCACCTGCGGAAGAAGCTTCCGCACCAGCCCCCGCTCCGCAGGATTATCATCCAGAAAAACCATCGCATCCAGCCCCAGCGACAATTCCTCCGAAATAGCCTGTATATTCGTCGCCTTATCGTTCCAATTCGCCTGGAACACCGCAATATGTTCCAGTCTCAACAGCATCTCAGGGTGCTGCTCGAATGGCTCCCGCGCCACGTTGTCTGTATTCTTCGAAGACACCGCCAGCACAATCCCCCTCTGCCTCAACTCCAGCGCCAGGCGCTGCACCGCCAGATGCGCCTCCCCCGTCGCATCCCCCTGCGCAACCCTGATCCCCTCCATCCCGTCATCGCCGATCACGCCGCCCCACGTCGTATTATCCAGATCCAGGATCAGGACCTTGCGACTTTTCCCGCGCATCGACGCAACCACCCGCGCCACATGGTCTGCATAAAGCGGAATCAGCTCATCTGAAAACGGCAGCTTCGCCATATTCCACAACTGGGTATTATGCCAATCGGCCAGCCCAACCGTCTCGGCCATCCCCCCCACATCCAGCAACACGTCGCCGGAACCCAACACCATCGCCGACAATTCGCGATTCACGCCATCGACAAGACTTCTCATCGTCCCCGGCAGCGCGCGATCCAGGCTCCCAAACAACGTCTCGACCGGCGGCGCCAAACTCTGAAAAATGCACACTGCATCCGAATTACTTTTAATCCCATCACGCAGCGCCTGCAGATACCCAATCGCACCCTGCACAGTCCCCGCCGCAGTCTCGGCATCGCCAATCGATAACTTCAAAGGCAGCGCACGAAAATCCAAAGCCAAGAGCACAGCATCGGGCTTCGACTTGTTCACCTTCGAGTCCGGCGTCAACGCCTCTTGAGCCACCTGGTCATACGCCGGCTGTATTAGTTCAAGCGCGATCCCATGCCGCGCGGCTGTTGCCACAAGCGCCGGAACGATTAAATCAATCGTCGAGTTACTCAATACACCGAGCCGAAACGGCACCAGTGGCGACAGCGACTTACGCTCCGCCGCCACCCTCCCCATCACCTTCGCCAGCTTCGTCAACTGATTCAGATCGAGTGCATGCAGCGCCAGAGCTTGAAGTTCCTGCCCGAGCGGATCCACGGAACGACCCAAACTCTTCAGCTTCTGCGAGAAATCAACCGGCACACGAGGTAACCACTGCAACTCCGAATAGAGTGGATTCATTGATCTTCGATTTCCTGATTCTTCACCGAATAAATGTGCGAGCTATACACCGGTCGGCGTCCGCTTCTGAATCAGCGCGACCAGGTCGCCCACGTTCGCCAGTCTGCCGATTTCCGAAGTAGAAAACTTCACCTTGAACGCCCGCTCGACGCTCAGAACCAACCGCACGTGCGCCAAGCTGTCCCAGGTCTCAACGTCCTTCGCCGACAATTCAGGCGTCAACACAATCGAATCCTCATCCAGCACGTCCTCGAAGACGGTTGTTAGCCGCGCATATATCTCTGATGAATCCATCACACCCGTTACCTCACGCTGTCTTGCCATCGAACCGGGCCGTCCCACTCAACGAGGTTCGTATCGGAACGTGCATCTGCGCGAGTTCCTCGCTGGCTCCACAAGTCTAATGCACTGCCTCAAATTTTGTAGGGACCTTTCCGGTCGTACACGCACCTTGCGCTCTCCGCGCCCCAGCCGCAGTGGGCCGCCGCCCCTACAGTCCATTCCTCGCAATCACACTCTTATAAAACTTCGCACTCAACTTAGGCGTCCGCTTCTGCGTCTTGAAGTCCACATAAGTAACCCCGAACCGCTTCGAGTACCCATCTGCCCACTCTGATTCGGCTGCCCCGTCCCATTCGGAAAAATTCGCGGCCACGCGATCGAGAACCTGCAAGCCCTCAACCCCATCGACTTCATCAGCGCAATGTCTTCCGGATACCGATGCTAGCTGTCATCCGCCACATCGCCCGTATCGCCGTTGAACGTCTTTCCCGCCGTATGCGAAAACGTGTCCCAGATCGAGACCCCGCGACCATCCTCATGCACCGCGCCCTCAACCTGGTACGAAGCCGTAGCCGAACCCCACAGAAAGCCCTTCGGAAAGCTCCGGTCACTCGCACTCGCCACCGGCGCAGCCAGGCTTTTGGTTTACAGGCAAAGCAGAACTCGCGGCAAACATCGCCGCGAGCTTGCCAAGATGTCTACGGTTGAAATTCATCATGGGTCAGGGCACCTTTCGTTCGCCCAACCAATCTACCAATCCCGCGACCGAGTGAAGACAAACGCTTTACTTCAGGAATGTCTCCACCGCCGCATCGAACTTCGCCGGCTGGTCATACATCATGAAGTGCCGCGACTCGTCTATCCGCACCAGCTTCACATTCGGCATCGCCGCATACGCTCCCTGGTACATCGCGTCGATCTTCACCGGATCGACTCCCGGAAGCGATGCGTCCAGCGGATACAGCATCAGCGCCGGTGTCTTGATCTTGCCCATCTCCGGTCGAATGTCCGTCTGCAGGTCTTCCAGCATTGCATTCGCAAACACCGCTCGATCGCTCGCAATCGAGCTCGCCGCGACAGCCTTACCACCAGCCTCGTCCTTCACCATGTTCTTCACCATCGTCGGCTGCATAGCCGCAAACTGGTCCGCCGGCATGGCCAGCATCTGATCGTGAATGACGTTTGCCTGCGGTGCAATCGAACCCGCCGTCGCATTCGGATCGAAGACCATCCCATAGAACGGCAGCGAGTCCACAATCACGATCTTCGACACATCCTCCGGATGCGCATCCGCCAGCATCAGCGTCATCAATCCGCCCAGCGAGTGCCCGATCACGGCCGGGTGCATCTTGCCCGCAACGATGTACTGGTGCAGCTCATCGATAACACCCGGCAAAATCGGTCCACTCGCATTCGGCCCCGCCGACGCACCTGCAAACCCGTTCACCTGAACCAGGTGCAGCCGGTAGTTAGGCCCCAGCAATTTCGCCTCCGCATCCCACACCGTCCGAGAGCTCGACAGCCCCGGAATCAAAATCACATCCGGCTTCCCCAACGTCCCCGCATCCACAACCGTAAACCGCGTCGGCACAAACGGAGCCGCCGCATGAGACGGCATCACCAGCAACAGAATCCCCGCAACCACAAAGCCCAGCGTAGCGATAAACCTAAGAACCTTCATGTCCATTTCCTCTTTTAAAAATTGTTACCGTTGAGCGGCAGAATTGCCGCGATTCTCACAGCGATCGGCCACCACATAACCGACGCCCGCGAACACCAGGCTCACCGCGAGGGTCAAAAGAATCTTCCTGGCCGTCGCGCCGTTCAAACCATAGATTCCGCACATCGCAACGCTCAGAATAAAAAGATTCAGACACACCGCCCTAACCATTTTTTGCCGTTGCAGTTTCATTTCGACTCCTCTCCAGAATGCCTGTTATCTACATGGCCCATAAGTGAAGCTCGTCAGTAAACCCACCTGACACTTGTCATGCGTCGTCCTGAAATATCTCCTCAATCCGCGCCGAAAAAATCCGCGAAATCCGAAACGCCAGCGGCAGCGACGGATCATACTTCCCCGTCTCAATCGCATTCACACTCTGCCGCGACACCTCCAGCTTCCCCGCCAGATCGGCCTGCGACCATCCCTTCTCCGCCCTCAGCACCCTCAACCGGTTAGTCATCGTCCCTCACACGGTTCATCAGCGATTGCACCCCTTGCGCCAGAGCCATCACCAGCCAGAACACCACGAACTCCGTAAACGGCGGCACCTGGCTGATGGCTCCGTAGCTCCGTAAGAAATCTGTGACTGCAGTGATCGCCAGCGTGACGCCAATCGCCACCAGCATGGACCGCACCACCATCAACCGCTTGTACTCGTCCGCCTCTTCATGCAGATACAAACCCACCATCACCAGCAGCGCCATGATCGGTATAGCGGGCAGCGAAGCCGCCACAAAAAGCTTCCACCCCGTCGGATGGTGATCGTGCACCAGCTTCGTCACCCGGTACACCGCCAGTACATAGAAAAACATCATGAAAGCCACTCGCTGCGCGTACCGCTTCGAAGCTTTCGATGGGTTTGTACAGAAAATACTCATGTCGTGTT
>CAZZYB010000371.1:0-4637 GCA_964658125.1 uncultured Acetobacteraceae bacterium
CGAAGATGGGGCACACGGGTGCTTGGTGGTAGTCTTGGCGGCGAACGCTTGTTGAGAGGTATCGCGTGACGGTGGATGCGGTGAAGGCCGAGGGTCGGCTGGGGTGGCTGGCTTTGGCGTTGACGCCGAAGATGGGGCCGACGCGGTGCGGGCGGGCGATGACGGGGTTGGGGGCGGCGGAGAGAGTTTTTACAGCTTCGTTGACTGAGCTTGAGGGTGTGGGGTTGCCGGCTTCGGCGGCGCAGTTTGTGTTTGATGGGCGGGCGCGGGCGGCGGCTGTTAAAGAGTTGGAGATGACGCTGGGGACGGGGGGGGAGATTGTCACTCCTGAGGATGAGGTGTATCCGCATCGGCTGCGGGAGATTTATGATCCGCCCGCGGTGTTGTGGGTTCGCGGGGACGCGGGGCTGTTGAATCAGGCGGGGATTGCGGTGGTGGGGACACGGCATCCGTCGCCCTATGGGTCGGGGATGGCGGAGATGTTGTCGCGGGACCTGGCGCGGAGGGGGTTGGTGATTTTGAGTGGGATGGCGCGGGGTGTGGATACCGCGGCGCATAAGGGAGCGCTCGATGTGGGAGGGAAGACGGTGGCGGTTTGGGGGACGGGGATCGATGTGATTTATCCGAAAGAAAACAAGGGCTTGGCGGAACGGATTGTGAAAGAGGGTGGGGCGATCGTTAGTGAGAATCCTATGGGGACGTTTCCGGCTCCCCAGAATTTTCCGATACGCAATCGGATTTTGAGTGGTATGAGTGTGGGGGTGTTGGTGGTAGAGGCGGCCGAGTATTCGGGGACTCGGATAACCGCAAGGTGTGCGTTGGAGCAGAGCCGCGATGTGTATGCGGTGCCTGGGAATGCGACGAACAAAAATGCTTGGGGCCCGAATACGCTGATCAAACAGGGGGCGAAGTTGACGGCGACGTGGGAGGATGTTTGGGAGGATTTGCCGTCGCAGATACGGTGTGCGCTGGAGGATGCGATGGGGGCGGTTGAATCGAAAGCTGCAGGGACGGCATCTTTATTTAGTGACGCGGCTTCGGCGTTGCCTGCTATGGGTGACCATGAGCGGCTGGTGATGAAGCATCTGCGGCAGGATGAGTCGGTGCAACTGGATGAATTGATGGAGTTGCTGGAGGCTGACCTGGGGTCGGGTGAAATATTTACGGCGCTGTTTGAGTTGGAGCTTGCGGGTCGGGTGAAGCAGATGCCGGGTAAGAATTACGTGCGGAGTTTTTAGCGGGTCGGAGATTGTGCGATCCCGCTCATCGCATGAGATCGCGATGAACGGCGCACCCCGACTGAGTGCGACTGCGAGCTGGAAGCAGATTCCTGCGGAATGACAACAAAAATAGAACTGATGCGACGAGTTTGCGTATCAAGATGAGCTGCGTTTGCATGGAGTTATGCGGACGCTGAATGCCGGTTTGGGCCGTCCAAACTGGATGTTGGCCGGAGGCGGCGTTTGACTTAGCCTCGGCAGAGCGTGTTAGGGTGCATTGACATTGGAAGAACGGAAAGCGATTTTGGTCGCGTACCGATGGGGTCAGTTGAAATGAGCAAGAACCTGGTGATCGTTGAGTCGCCTGCGAAGGCAAAGACGATCGGGAAATATCTCGGCAAGGACTACACGGTGGAGGCCTCGATAGGCCACATCATGGACCTGCCGAAGAACGATATTGGAGTGGAGCTGAAGCTGCGCACGTTTGCGCCTACGCTGATTGTGTCTCCGGGAAAAGAGAAGGTAGTGGCGCAGCTGAAGCGGCTGGCGTCTAAGGCGGATGCTGTGTTTCTGGCGCCCGATCCTGATCGCGAAGGAGAGGCGATCGCCGCGCATCTGCGGATTCAATTGCTGCCTGCGTTGAAGAAAGGCGCTACGCTACAGCGGGTTACGTTCAACGAGATTACTCAGAAAGCG
This sequence comes from uncultured Acetobacteraceae bacterium, assembly GCA_964658125.1. Lineage (GTDB taxonomy): Bacteria > Acidobacteriota > Terriglobia > Terriglobales > Acidobacteriaceae > Granulicella. The sequence continues at coordinate 1,917 of CAZZYB010000371.1, forward strand.
GTGAAGGCGGCGTTCGCTCATGCTCGCGATGTGGATCAGAATTTGGTGGATTCGCAGCAGACGCGACGGGTGCTGGATCGGCTGGTGGGGTACCAGATTTCTCCGCTGCTTTGGGACAAGGTGAAGCGCGGGTTGAGTGCGGGGCGAGTGCAGACCGTGGCGCTGAGGTTGATTGTGGAGCGGGAACGCGAGATCAATGCGTTCGTGCCGGTGGAGTATTGGAATATCGATGCGGTGCTTTCGCCGGGTAATGACGCGACGGAGTTTACGGCTCGCATGGTGGGTGTGGCGGGCAATTCGATTCGAGTTTTGAATGGCGTTGATGCTGAGGGGAAAGAACAATTTCTGGCTAATGCTCTGCCGGATAAAGCGGCTGTCGATGAGGTGATGGCGCAGCTTGAGAAGGCGACGTGGCGGGTGCGGTCGGTGGAGAAGAAGGAGCGGCAGCGGCGGCCTAGCGCTCCTTATACGACGAGCAAACTGCAGCAGGATGCGGCGGGTCGGCTGGGCTTTAATGTGCGCCGGACGATGGGTGTGGCGCAGCGTTTGTATGAGGGTGTTGAGATCGGGAATGAGGGTACGGTCGGTCTGATTACGTATATGCGTACTGACTCGATGCGTATCAGTCCGGATGCGGTGCAGGAGATTCGCGAGTACATCGGTAAAGAGCTGGGCGCGAAGTATCTGCCGGCTACTGAGAATGTGTACAAGTCGAAGAAGGCGGTTGAGGCGCAGGATGCGCATGAGGCGATTCGGCCTACGAATGTGCGGTTTTTGCCTGAGCAGATTCGCAAGTATTTGAGCGATGAGCAGTACCGGCTGTACAAGCTGATCTGGGAACGCGCCGTGACCAGCCAGATGACGCCGGCGGTGTTTGATCAGACTACGGTCGACATTGAGGCTAAGGCGGATACGAGCTATGACTTCCGGACTACCGGGAGTGTTTTGAAGTTTGACGGCTTTTTGCGGTTTGAGGAGGAAGGCAAGAAGGCTAAGGCGAATCGTGATGCTGCGGCTGTCGCTGCGGCTGCGCTGATTGAGAAGCGGCTGGCGGATGCCAGCGACTCGGATGATGATTCGGCGAAGGATGCTACGAGCGAAGATAGTTCGGCGGAGCGGCGGTTGCCGGAGCTGAACGATGGGCAGGCGCTGGTGGAGAAGCGGTTGGATCCGCAGCAGAAATTTACGCAGCCCCCTCCGCGGTTCAATGAAGCGAGTTTGGTGAAGACGCTGGAAGAGAAGGGGATTGGGCGGCCTTCTACTTATGCGTCCATCATTAATACGATCCAGGAACGCGACTACGTCAAGAAGATCAAGGCTCGGCTGGTGCCGACCGAGATTGGGATGGTTGTGACGGAGTTGCTGGTCAAGAATTTCCCTTACATTTTTGAAACGGGATATACGGCTCAGCTTGAGGGTGAGCTGGACGCTGTCGAGGATGGAACGGAGAAGTGGACGGACTTGCTGAATGGCTTCTACGACCACTTTGAACAGGAGCTGAAAGTCGCCGAAGTGAAGATGGAAGACATCAAGGCGATGGAGCAGGAGACGGACCAGGTTTGCGAGAAGTGCGGGGCTCCGCTGATTTTGAAGTGGGGCAAGTTTGGGAGCTTTTATAGCTGCTCGAACTTTACGAAGCTGAAGCCGATTACGGTTGCGCTGGGGCCGCTGAAGAAAGATCCGAAGGCGATCGTCAAGAAGGTGACCGACGCGTTCACGTTTCCGATGCATGTGAAGTCGCTGACGGATGACGTCACGAAGTTCGACGAAGAAGTGGGCGATGCGAAGACGTTGCTGGCTACTCTGCAGCGGGCCGCCGGGACGGGTAAGAAGCTCGTCGTCGAGCCGGAGAATTGCGACTTTACGAAGGAGAACTTTGCGTCGAAGCCGGACCTGACGATGACGGATGGGTCGGAAGAGGCGGAAGAGGAGTTCTGCGACAACTGCGGGCGGACGATGGTGCTGCGGAATGGACCGTGGGGGCCGTTTATGAGCTGCCCGGGGTATAACGAGGACCCGCCTTGCAAGACGATTCGGAAGCTGACGCAGAAGGTGCAGACCAAGCCGCCGGTGGTGCTCGAAGAGCCGTGCCCGAAGTGCGGCAAGCCGCTGCTGCAGCGCGATGGGCAGTATGGGGAGTTTGTGGCGTGCTCGGGCTATCCGAAGTGCAAGTATGTGAAGCAGGACCTGCTGGACGTGCCTTGCCCGAAGTGCGGGAGCGAGGTTGCAGTTCGGAAGACGAAGCGGAATACGACTTTCTATGGGTGCACCAAGTATCCGAAGTGCGACTTTACTAGCAATCAACTGCTGGTGAATGAGGTTTGTCCGAAGTGCGACTCGGCTTATCTTGTGGAGGTTTCGAACGATACGGGGACTTACCTGGTTTGTCCGAATAACCGGGAGTCCTTGCCGAAGCGGAGGCCGCGGAAAGGCGGGCCGGCGGTGGAGGAGCCGACTACGCCTCCGTGTACGTTTGAGAAGAAGATTGGGCCGCCGAAACCGAAGGAAGTGGTGGAGGACCCGAAGCGGCCTGATCCGGAGAAGACACGTCCGATGGCCGAGGCGGCGGCCTGAGGTGGGTTTTGGTTTAAAGTTTCGAGTGGTGAGTTTCGAGTTACGAATCTACGGGATTGCGTAGGAATTCATCGGGCGACTTACCGAAATGCGTAGAACTGTGGTAATCTAACCAACGGGTACGCGGCTACGCCCGCGGCACAGACA
>CAZZYB010000372.1:0-4636 GCA_964658125.1 uncultured Acetobacteraceae bacterium
ATGGGGAAATGTGGCGTGACGTATTCTGTTGCGAGCTTGATCGATTGGATGTGCGATGCGGGTAAGGATGCGGCTGTTCGGGCCGTTGCGTGAGGTTGCGGCTGCGGCTGAGGGGTGGCGAGAGCTGCGCGAGGGGTCGTCGGTTGGCGATTTGATGGCGGGTCTACGGGGGTCGATGCCGGAAGGTTTGCTGGGGGTTTCGGCTGTGGCGGTGAACCAGGAGTACGCGGGGTCGGAGCGAGTGCTGGTTGAGGGCGATGAGGTGGCGATTCTTCCGCCGGTGAGTGGGGGGCGGTTGTGAGGGTCGAACTGGTTCGGGCGGTAATTGACGGTGAGGCTTTGCAGCGGGAGATCAAGGCTGGTGGCGACGGGGCGGTGTGCGTGTTCGATGGGATCGTGCGGGACAATACGCGGGGGCGGCGGACTCTGTATTTGGACTATGAAGCTTATGAGGAGATGGCGCTAACGCAGATGCGGGAGCTTGCTGCGGCGGCGGTGGAGAAGTTTGGCGTGCGGGATGTGGTGCTCGTGCATCGCCTGGGACGGTTGGTGGTGGGGGAGACTAGTGTGCTGATTGTCGTTGCTTCGGCGCATCGGGGAGCGGCATTTGAGGCTTGCCGGTGGCTGATCGATACGCTGAAGAAACAGGTGCCGATCTGGAAGAAGGAGCAGTTTGTGGATGGTGCGGTTTGGGCTGATGGGGAGCCGTTTCCGGCGGAGATTTTGGGGGTGGGACGGTGAGGTTTGTGGAGGTTTGGAAGAGTGCGGTCGGGCGTTGCCCGATACCCCACCCTTTGCATAAAGCCGCAAAGGATGGGCCACCCGGAGTTGTGTGGGGTTTGCTGGCGGTGCTGGTGGGGGGACTTTCGGCGGGTGCTCAGGAGGCGGCGCCCATTGAGCGGCGGTCGCCTGGGGAGATTCCTACGATTGTGGTGGAGAGCCGGTTAGTGCCGGTGGCTTTGAATGTGGTCGATGACAAGGGTGCACCGGTGAGCGGGCTGACGATCGACGACTTTGAGGTGATGGAGGATGGGAAGCCACAGAAGATTGCGGTGTTCGATAAGGAGTCGACTACGCCGCTGTCGATGGTGCTGGCGATCGATGCGAGTGAGAGCGTATTCAGCGATGAGCGGCTGGAACGGGAAGCGGCGAAGAAGTTTATACGGTCGATTCTGCGGACGCAGGACGAAGTGGACCTGATGGATTTTTCGGATAATGTGCGCGAGATTGTACCGTTTACGAATGACGCGCGGCGGTTTGAGGCGGGGCTGGGGCAAATGGTGCATGGTGAGGCTACGGCGGTTTATGACGCTGTTTATCTGGCCAGCGAACGGCTGCGGGATACGAAGCTGGAGGGTGGGCGGCGGCGCGTGATCGTGATGATTACCGATGGCGAAAATACGACGCATCATGGGAGCTATACGACGTCGCTGGAGCAGGCGCAGAGGGCGGGGGCGATGATTTATGCGCTGATCATTGTGCCGATCGAGGCGGATGCGGGGCGGAGTACGGGTGGGGAACATGCGCTGATCCAGATGGCGAACGATACCGGCGGGAAGTACTTCTACGTGAACGACAAGAGGGACCTGGCGCCGGCGTTTCAGCATGTTTCGGATGATTTGCGGACGCAATATACGGTGGGGTACTACGCTCCGCAGAGGGGTGGGGATAGGACGGGGTTTCGGAAGATTGAGATACGGCTGAAGGATGCGGGGCTGAGGGCGAAGTATGCGCTGCGGTATCGGACGGGGTATTACAGCGGCAAGCCTTAGTACAGAGTGTAGAGCGAGGAGTGAAGGAGGCTCTGCGGGGTCCTGAGGCAACCTTTGGTCGGTTCTGAACGTACAATCTGCATATGGCTTTGAAGAAACGACACAAGAATGCGCCGGCGGGCGAGACGGGTCAGGAAGCGCTTTATCTGAAGTCGCTTTCGGAGCGGCAGGTGGCCGTGACGATCAAGCTGCGCGATGGCGAGCAGGTTGGCGGCTGGATTGAATACTTTGACGACATGATGGTGCGGTTGACGCGCGAGGGGAAACCGAATCTGTTCATTTACAAAACGCAGATACGGACGATTACGGAGTCAGCTGGAGCCGATCGGCGACGGAGTGGGAATCGGGAAGAGTCGGGTGTCGGGAATAGGCTGTAGCGCGGTTTGGGGAGAGTTTCGAGTTGTGAGTTTTGAGTTGCGAGTGGGGCTCTGTGGCTTGCCGATAGAATGGGTGTGTGAAGACATTTTTGGAAGTTGCTGAAGGGATTGCGCGGGAGGCAGGTGGGCTGCTTCGTGAGTACTATCACCGGGGCGTTGAGACGGAGTACAAGGGCGATGTGGATATCGTCACGGCGGCTGATCGGGCGAGTGAGAAGCTGATTGTTTCGCGGCTGAATGAGGCGCTGCCGGGACATGGGGTTTATGGGGAAGAGGGTACTCGGACGGGGTTGGAGGGCGAGTACCGGTGGTATGTCGATCCGCTGGATGGGACGACCAATTTTGCGCATGGTTTTCCGGCGTTCTGCGTGCTGCTGGGGTGTGAGCGGCGGCGGCCCGGGTTGGCGGCGGATGAGGATGGCCAGATGGTCGTGGGGGTGACTTACGATCCGCTGCGGGATGAGATGTTTTCGGCGGCCAAGGGTGAGGGCGCGACGCTGAATGGGCGACCGGTGAGGGTGTCGCGGCGGGCGAAGCTGCAGGAGTCGCTGATTGCTACGGGGTTTCCTAGCCAGAAGCGACATGAGTCGCCGAATGTGCATTTTTACAACGAGTTCACGCTGCGGTCGCATGGGGTGAGGCGGGCTGGGTCGGCGGGGTTGGACCTGGCTTATGTTGCTTGTGGGAGGCTGGAGGCTTTCTGGGAGTTCAAGCTGAATCCGTGGGATACGTCGGCGGGGTATTTGCTGGTGGAGGAAGCTGGGGGGATGGTCACGCATTTTGATGGTGGGAAATTTACGCTGGATAGCCGGGAGGTGTTTGCTTCGAATGGGCTGATTCATGCGGAGATGCAGGGGCTGTTTGAGGATATGTTTGCGGGGCGGAATTTGGCGAGGATTCCTACGCCGGCGGAGTTTGCGGCTCGGCGGAACGCTGTGTGAGCTGTGAATAACTCCGTGGCTTCGGGATGCGCGGGTTTGTTGCTAGAATTGGGGTCTGGCGTGAATTTGGAATTTTGTTTTAGAGGAGATTGAGAAACATGGCGTATGTGATTGCGGAACCCTGCATCGGCACTAAGGACAATGCGTGCGTGGACGCTTGCCCTGTGGACTGCATCCACCCCAAGACGGACGAGGCTGGCTATACAGAGGCGACGCAGCTGTTTATCGATCCGGTTGAATGTATCGACTGTGGGGCTTGCGTTCCGGTTTGCCCGGTTTCGGCGATCTATGCTGGGGATGATCTGCCGGATAAGTGGGCGGAGTATCAGGAGAAGAACGCGGCTCACTTCGGGCGGTAGCTCTGAGGGTTTTGCGGGACGCGCGGCTTCGGCTGCGCGTTTTGCTTTAAGGCAAAAGCGTTGACGCAGAGTTCGCAGAGCTGGCTAAGTTTCGCAAGGGTGCGGTATGGCTGAGGGGCGGTTGGTTCAACATCATGGGGAGGCGATTGTGCTGCGGACGTGGCCGTTCCATGAGGCTGATCTGCTGGTGAGTTTGTTTACTCGGGAGCACGGGAAGGTTAAGGGCGTGGCTCGTCATGCGATGCGGTCGCGGCGGCGGTTTGGGGGGGCGCTGGAGCCGGGGACGCATGTGCGAGCGGCATGGGCTGAGAGGCCGAAGCAGGATCTGGCGAGGCTGGATGCGTTCGAGATTTTGTGGTCGCCGCTGAGGGATGCGGTGGATTATCCGCGGACGGCGGCGCTGCAGTTGGTGGTGGAGGTGCTCGATGAAGCGATGCCGGAGGGCGCCGCGGAGGATGCCGTTTTTCGGTTGGCGCTGGCGGTGTTGACCGAGATGCGGGCGGGGAAGATTTGGCTTCCCGTGACTTACTTTTGCTTGTGGATGAACCGCTTGATGGGGTGGATGCCGGAGTTGGGGCACTGCGCGGTTTGTGGGTTGGATCTGCGCGGGGGCGCGGTGTGGTGGTCGGCGGTGGGGGATGGGGTGACTTGTGGGGATGATCGGAGGACGGGGTCGCTGGCGGTGAGTGCGGGGTCGGTGGCGGAGTGTTATGGAATCTTCAGGACGCCGCTGGGGGTGTTGAATGAGGGGGACTGGCCGGTGGGGCGGGCGGCGGATTTGCGGGCGTTTGCGGTGGGGACGCTGGAGCGGCATCTGGAGCGGCGGTTGATGACGGCTCGGGCGCTGGGGCGCGGATAGCACTTTCGGGCTTGCGGTTGACCCGTATGGGGATGTGGGTGCGGGGTAGACTTTTGGTTTGGACTCCGTGAAATTACAAGACGAACGCGGCGGCTTTGTACCGCTGCCGAAGGTGCTGCGCTGGTTCTGGGCGGGGTCTGCGGCTACGTTTTTGTTGACCGTGGTGGTGGCCTGGCTGGAGTGGCGGGCGGGGTGGGTGATGGGGCGGTGGGATCCGCTGCAGTTTCCGAATTTTTCGGATTTGCTGGAGTATTTGCCGACGTTCAAGCTGGTGCATACGGCGGCGTTTTATCGGAGTTCGGAGGCTTCGTCGGTGGCTTATCCGCCG
>CAZZYB010000373.1:0-2615 GCA_964658125.1 uncultured Acetobacteraceae bacterium
GCGTCGGTATGCAGCTCGTCTCGTCACGTATTCCTCTGCGGCCGGACAACTCAGAGGGCACAGAGGCCGTTCGGCGAGGGACAGATCACCGATGGACCTAAGAGACGTTCAGGGACCAGTTTTGTGGAGTCTGCATATCGTCACCAACCCAGTGAATCGCATTCACGTAACGCCGGCAGGTGACCGTGATGGAAATTCAGGCTGTTCTGAGAGTGACCAGCAGCCCAGGTTCAGTTCTAAACCACACCATCGAATTTCCGGCGAGCTGACTGAAGGTTTTCCGAAATGGTGTCGCTTCGCGATCTTCGAAAGCCGTAAGAAATTCCACCGATTCTCGTGGAATTTGGGAGCGGTCCACGATTTCGAATAAAGCGTTTTGTCTGGCCTCGGTAACCGGGCCGTCCGAAGCCACAATCTCACAGAAAAGGATCCGGATTGGATCCGTCATATCGGCCAGGATCAAATCTGGAAGCTCCGCCCCAAGATCGAATTCGAGTCCGACAGCTGAACACAGCTCCACAAACTGCGGGTACGCCTTCTTATCACTGGCGCTCACCCACAAGACAGCCGCATGCTTGAGATGCCGGCGGGCGAATTGTTCAACCACATCTTTCGTAATCAATGCCGACGCCCCACCGGAGATTCGCAGCGTGGAACCGTCGGGCAGATTGATAAAAACGTCTCCGTCCTTGGCCTGAATTCCCTGAGCCCGCAGTGCCATGCGCTGCAACGTTGAAGGGCTCAGCCGTCGCTCCGCCCAAGCGGAGATCGCCGCCGCGAGGTCCTCGCCAGCTAGTGAAGGGTCGAATAGCGCCACGAAGTCCGCTCTTAAGTAGCTGGTGGGCTTCGGAGAGACTGATTGAATCCCCGGCAACTTTTGCATGATGCCTAACCGCAGGAGCTGGTTCCGCATGAGATCGTCGCGGATCGTTTCCTTGCTCGTATCGGCATACCAGGACGTCCCTGCTGGTCTGTAGCCCTGTCTGCGGGTCCGGATGACCCATTCCAGACGGTCAGTCTCGCTCGTAAGCTGAGACTGCTCCGCGGTGAAGAGATAAACATGAGCCGGACGCAAGTATCGGCCGAACCCTTCGACGGAGCCTCCGTAAATAAATACGAAGATGACCCGTGCCGCCATTTCGCCGACAAGGATCCGTCGGTCCGGAAAGACTTCAGGAAAAATCAATGCGAGCCGTCGCCGGATCTCCTCGACCGAGGGTAAGGGAGGCAACAGACCGGCAGTTGAACTTGTCTCTGGAGGCACGCCCTATGCTACTTGAGTCCTGGTCGCTTTACCCAAGATTCGATCCACAGCTCGATCAGCGTCTTCTAATGACCCGGGCTCGGGAATTAAACGGCCTATCGAGATCAACGCCCTCATGGAAGGCAACGGCAAGCTTCGGAGGTCTGACGCATTCACCTGAGTGTTGCCGGACACAGAGCGAAGATATCGGTCCACGATGCGACTATTCAAATACGCGGCGAGACCCGTGACCTCGTCCCGGCTGAGGTTTCCGCCCGGCCGGTAGATGTAGTTTGTGTGGTTCTCAAGACCGAGAACCGCGCCAGGAAGACTCCCTTCCATATAAGGTGCGGCAGTGACACGACGGCGATCCTCCTTTGGACTAAAGCGCCGCATGATGACCATGGTCGAATTTGGAACCAACATCCAAGCCGAGTCTTTGTTCGCCAGGATGTGCTCCCGCTTCTTGGAGATTGGCCACGAGATCCGCATGGAACCGATGTGCTGCATCCAGAGCAGCGGAACTGACCTTCTACTTTGGGACGCGGTGATGTGATCGCCGGCGCGGAAGGCGACTACCGGGCCAGTGCTTACTTTCATCCCGTAGCTGGACAGCGTGGCTGGGAAAGAGCGTATCGCTTCCGAACCTTCCAGTGTGGGGACCGAAATGAGGTTGTCGGAATCAACTCCGATGACCTCCCCGGCGGGAAGAATGCGCAAGGTAGCGTCACCAATATCAAGCACGCCTTTGCTGCTGCTGACGATGATGTTTCCCATGTTGGTAGATTGGGCCGTCGCCCAAGTGATCATGGCTTCCTGGAGAACCTCGTCATCGGTGAAGTGGTCCTGTCGGCTTTCGAAGACATGGATGGCATCCACATGTAACCAGGCCAGCATCTGCCGGCGCGCCAGAGCGAAGTACGGCCCGTTTGTCCAGGATCGCGGGGTGATGAAGCACCAATGACCTCCAGGAACCAGGAGCCTCGCACACGCCGCCATGAAGAGCCCATAGATATTCGGTTGGCCATAAACCGCATAAGCGTGACGTACCGCCCGTTCATCGCTTTTCCGCAGTTTGAAATACGGCGGATTGGCGATGACGATATCGAACCGCGGCCCGGCACACGAAACATCCGAAAGGAGAAAGTCCTCCCCTCGAATACTGACAGTGACCGAGACGCCCATCTCCTGACCTGCACGTCGCATTCGCTCTGCCAGGCTCTTCAGGGCTGGCTTTAGCCGAAGGTCCAATTCGAAAAGAACGACTTCAATGTGTTCAATGCTGGCCGCATTGAGGAGCAATTCTTCGACAATTGCGGCAGCGAGGATCCCCGTCCCTGCCGCCGGGTCGAGAACGCGGACAACTGTCTGG
>CAZZYB010000373.1:2625-4634 GCA_964658125.1 uncultured Acetobacteraceae bacterium
GCCCGGCGGCGTCATGAATTGCCCCAAGTCCTTCTGTTCGGCGCGAGAGAGGAGGCCGCTACTCAAAATGCCGCTTTCGTGCGCGTGGGTGATCAGGTTCATGGAATCCTCAGTGTAAAGGGTGAGACGGACAATTGCTGAGATGAATTCGCTTTCGATGGAAGACCTACGATTACGCCCCAAACCCGAGCGATTCAACGGATATCGCATTGCGGACGAACTGCATAACGAAGGCGTCGAGATGCTCGGTGGTCGGCTCTTCGACACAGGCAGCGTGGAAGAGGAGCTGGGCTTCCATCGCTCCCCGCACAACGAGTCTCAGCTGTTCTCCACCAGGTTCTCGGAGGTCATGCTCCGCGATGACCGATTTCGCCAATGTGATGAATTTTTCCGGGATTGACGAAGTCGAAGCGAGTCGTTCAGGTTGCGGTCCGATGATGGCTGCGCACGAAGGCAAAATGGGGATGGTTATCTGTTCTGTTCATCTCCATTGTTGATAGATCAGCGGTCAAGAGGTACCAAAGAGTCCAGGTTCGATCTCACTTGACGTGCTGTAGAAGAAGCGCTGGAGACGGCGATTTCCACAGCCCAAGAGAGGTGATTTTGGGCGCGTTCAGCCGGACTACCTATACTAAGAGATCGCGTTTTCGCCGAGAAGCGACAAAGTGTCGCGGAACTCTCCAGCGGAGGGGTAAAAACAGCGTTTTCACGCCATCTCTACCCCTCTCTGAACGACCCCATTCTCGGTGCTTCGCTGGCAAAGTTTTCCACAATCGCGTGATTCGGACTTTCGACTAGGTAGTCTCTTGCGAAAAGGAAAATCTGTCCTCGCGCGTGTGATGTTTTCCCTATGAGAATGTCGCTAGCGGCATCAAAGCGCGCGGCATCGCGGACCATGGTTCTCAATGATCGCTAAGACTTGAGGGGCTGGTACGGCGCGTATTCTCCCTGATGGCTGTCTGAATCCAGTTCCCATGAGGGACGCCGGCCTTCCTCTAGTATCTGCAACCGGCGCTGGCGTTACACCGGCGCATCCAGCGTTCAAGCAGGATGCTCTTTGGAGACTCCAATCGCTTTCCTCCTCCACGAAATCGGCAACGCGATAGTCGGCTCCCAGTTGCGTCGTTCAATCCGTTCGGAGGCCCGAGGTATCCGGCCTCTCCATCGAGAGCAGGAAGGTGCCTTAAACGCCAGTATTTCGCTCTCTGTTTCGGGCCAGGATAGTAAAGAATGCCTGCCTGATGCAAAGCTCTCGCTTGCTTCGTCTCTGGCAGTCGACGCAGGCGTTTGCGACAGACCCCTCGGAACGTTTCGAAGAGTGTGCACGTATGTTTCCCGCAGTCTTCCACCCGCCCTCGCGCGCGCACGCGTTAAACATCTAGATGATTAAAGCCTAAGAGATTTATCTCTTAGGCTCTTAACTTTGAAACCAGTTTAGATGTTTAAGAGACTTCGTTTTTGAGGGTAGCAGTGGTTTGAAATCTACCAAAGGGTTCAAAGGTACAGTGAACTTCTGGGGCAAGGACAAGGTACTGTGCAAGAGGGCATAGGAGGTCGATTTCTGGCGAATCGACCAATGCAAATACGTGCATACGAGGATCTAAGCAACTTGAGCATTCTCAAGGGGATAGCACCTCATCCCCCGTTCCGCAGCCCCCCTTCTCCAGAGGCTTTACGCCGTGCAACGGCCAGCGGTTTCCCCTTAGGTCATCTCCCTACCGCTCTGCGGCCGGTCCGGCTCCACAGATGTAACCAGGCCGTGTCGCGCGGTTTTCTTCCGTGGGTCGGCGGCGCAACGATGTAGGTTTATCACGGAGCGCAGGGCAATCCGATCCGATGCCGTGCCAGTGAGTCACGCGAGCGGAACACGGAGCTCATAGCGGCTTAGCGGAGCTCCAGGGCGTTCCTGAGGGGAATCTGAGGTTGCGCGACCCGCGGCCTACGCCAGCTCGCTGTAGCCGTTCTTTAGTCGAAAATGCGGTCGGCATGGATGGAAGGTATCCGGACGT
>CAZZYB010000374.1:0-4605 GCA_964658125.1 uncultured Acetobacteraceae bacterium
TGTAATAGGTACTATCGTCGGCCATCTCGGGCACCGGGCCGTGGCCCAGATCGACATACCGCGAGAGGCCCGTGTTTCCGGCCAGGTGCGGCGGCGACGTCCAGAGGTCATGGTCCTTCATGAGGAGCGGCAGGGCGTGCTTCAGGAAAGCCCGCGCCTCGTCGGGATGCTCGGAAAGCTCGGCGGCATAGATGTCCATCACGATGGACGACAGAAACGGCGGTTGCGACCGCGTCAGGTAGTAGGTGCGGTTCGCGTTCAGCACAGAGCCGTAATGCTCAATCTCATAGAAGAAGTTTTCAGCCATGCCGCGCGCAAGATCAACGCGGCCATCAGCCAACAGCCCGAGGATGATGAAGTAGCTGTCCCATCCGTACATTTCGTTGAAGCGCCCGCCGGGAACGACATACTTGTTGGGCAGATAAAGCAGGCCCGGCGCGGGAATCTCGTCCGGCGAGACTTCGCCTTCATGACGGATCGCGCGGGGCAAATAGCGGACTTCGATATGGCAGCGCCGCGGCAGGTCCTGCACCGCTGCGGGGACGGACTCTTCGGCAGGTAAATACAGAACGGGCTTCGAGTTGAGCTTGGTGTCGCCGAATGTGGCGCAATCCGTCATGGACCGCGAAAGCGTACCCCAGCCCTGATGAATATAGGTCGTGATCGCACTCTGCTGAGCGCACGCAGCGCTGCAGAAGGTCAGCGCGAGGGCGAGTTGGCGGAGGCGTTTCGTATTCGGCCTCAATCTTTGTGGATGGTTTCTTTGTGGTCCCGCGAAAGATAGAACTGACTCGTGGTCATCGCGGCCTCAGCCGAAGTATCAGGAGTATTTGGCTCGGTCGCCACTTGCCGCATAGGCTGCTGCCTGGTCACGTGCCAGGCATACCAGGCGATGGCCGCGTTGACGCCCAATGCCGCGAGATCGACGCTGATGAAGGCCATACGCATGGCCGAATGTTGCGCTCCTGCGGCAGTGACAGGACGAAGCATCTCCTCGACGAACAGAAGCACCTCGATACCGAAGCGCGCCGCCAGCAGGATGAAGGCAGAGGGTCGCATCTCCCATAACGCCATCGCTCCAGCCACGGCCAGAATGTAGGTAAGTACCCGCCCCACAATATGTAGCGGCGACTGCGAAGCAGCCTGCGTCGAAACTTGTGTGCCGTGGCGCGTCACTGGGTGCATATGGTGAAGCACACGCACTGCCACGTGCGCCGTGACCGCCATGGCCACAATGAGCACTTCCCAGCAGGAAATAATAGTCGCCATCAAGGGGCGTGGCGGATTCGTCTCAGTCACAAAATCACTCCTGTAAGCCAGCGGTTATACCCAGTCGCCGTTACGCATCAGCGGTTCCGCGATGCCCTCCGCAGAAAGGCCATCGACGCTCATCGTGGGGCCGCCGATCATCCAGTCAACATGGATCAGGCTGTCGTTCGCGCCCAGCGCCGCGAGTTGCTCATCGGACATCTTCTCTCCGCCAATGAGACATGTGGAGTAAGCCTGCCCAAGCGCAATGTGAGACGCGGCATTCTCGTCGAAGAGAGTATTCCAGTAAAGAATCCCGGACTGCGCAATCGGCGAGTTATGGGGCACCAGGGCAACCTCGCCCAGGCGGCGCGCACCTTCGTCGGCGGAGATCAGCTTGTTGAATGCCGCTTCACCAGCGGTCGCCGTCGCTTTGACGATGTTGCCGTTGCGAAACTCGCAGCGAATGTTTTCAATCAACGTCCCTTGGTGCGAAAGCGGCTTCGACGCTGACACATGGCCGTTGATGCGGTCCTTATGCGGCGTCGTGAAGCACTCTTCCGTCGGAATATTCGGCTGACAATAAACTCCATTGCCTGCGGTTGTCCCGCCTCCCGCCCACAGATGCTGATCGGCCAGTCCGACGGTAAGGTCAGTAGCGCCGTCAGGCGTGTAGAAGTGCAGCGCATGGAAGCGCCGACCATTCAGAAAGTCCACCCGCCGCTTGAGGTTTTCCCCATGCTGTTGCCACTCCAGCACGGGATCGGAGGACGTAATGCGGGAGGCAGAAAAAATGGCGTCCCACAGTTTCGAAAGCGCGGCGGGCGCGGGATCATCCGGAAAAACGAGCGCCGCCCACGCAGGCGTCGCGCACGCCACGATGGTCCAGTTGATCTCATGGCGCGTAACCAGCTCCATAGCCGGCTTCGAAGCTTTGGAAGCGGCGATGTTTGCGCGGGAGACTCTACCGGGGTCCTGCCCCGCAAGTAACGCCGGGTTCGCGCCCGTAATTCCCATACGCGCAACGCCCGAGCGATAGGCGGTAGCGATCGCATCGTGCGCCCACTGCGGGGCATAGTCGAAGCTCGAGTCGGGAGCGTACTTGTAGCGGGAGAGGGTGACGTCGTCGTCGGTGAAGAAGGTGGTGACGTACTTTGCGCCCGCGAGGTAAGCATGCGCGACGATGCGGCGGACGAGCGGAAGCGCGTCCGTAGGCGCCGTGAGGACAAGTTCCTGGCCTTCCCGCAGACCAAGGCCGATACGAACGGCAACCTCGGCGAGGCGGTCGAGCTTCTGCTCGAAGGTGAGGGCGGCAAAGCCGTCCGTTGGAGTTGACGAAGAAATCATGAATATCAGGTTACTACTGCTTGCGAGAGTCTGAGATGCAGGACTCTGTATAGCACTCCCACTCCCACGGTGTCACGGTGTCGCCGAGAATATGTTCCAGAATCGGACGGAAAGCGAACTCGCCGTTATCCGAATTGGTCAGCAGGATCATGCAGGACTTCGACTTCTCAAAGCAGATCATGTAATTCTGCGCACCGTCTCCGTGGCCCTCCTTAAAAAAGGCGGGCCCAAACTTTGTCTTCGTCAGCAGCCCCCAGCCAAGACCGTACGCCAGGCCGACCGCTGGGCCCTCGGGCCCCGTAGCCAGCGCGGCATCTCCAAACTGGAATTGATGGACTTCCTTGAGTTTGATTTGCGGCGTCAGCATCTGCTGCATAGTCTTCGGCTTGAGAATTTTGCCGTTGAGCAAAGCGGTCGCGAAGGCGGCTAGATCATTGACGCTCGACGCCATATTGCCAGAAGCGCGGGCAGGGAAGCGGTGAGTTTGCGAATGGAAGCTGCCGTCTGCATTGAAGCGGTCCGCAAGGTTCGCATCGAAGTCGTGGCGATAAATCATTCCCGTCTGCTTCATACCGATCGGCCCAAAAAGAGCGGTCTGCATCAGCTCCTCGAGCGGCGCGTGCTTCTGCTGCTCAACCACGAATTGAAGCAGGATCATACCCTCGCCCGAGTAAAGAAAACGCGTGCCGGGATCGAAGCGCAGATGCATCTTCTTGTCGGGCTCGATGAAAGCGAAATTCGCCAGGCCCGAGGTGTGCGAAAGCAGCATGCGCGGCGTAACCATCGGCCATCGCGGATCTTTGACGATCTCGGTCGCAGTCACTCGATACGGCTCATAGCTGTCCAGCGGCTGGGGAAGCTGCTTCGCGATGGGTGTGTCAAGGTTGAACTCGCCCCTCTCAACAAGCGTCATGACATAGGTAGCGAAGACACTCTTCGTAAGCGAAGCTGCCCAGGTGTTCGTGTCCGGCGTCATCGGGAGATCGGGCCCTTTATGACGCAGCCCAAAACCCTCGGCCCAGACGACCCGCCCGTTGTTAAGCACAGCGATCTCAGCCCCGGTGACATTCTTGTCGGCGAGCGTCTTGCGAGCGAACGCGGAAGCTTCGGCAACAGTGAGGGTGGTGTTATCGAGGCGGCGAAGGGTCTGCGCGGAGGCAAGGTTCGAGGCAACGACAGCGAGCAGGCAAAGCTTCCGGACGAGCATGGAGTGAGTCTATCTCGCCGTTCATCCATGCGCCTGCGCGACGCGTTTGAGGTATTGCGCGGGACTAAGAATGTCGACGCCGCGAAACGGATTCAGACGCAGGAGATGATCGTCGCTCGTAAGGACGAGTGATGCGTTCCCGCTAACGGCGAGCGAAAGGAATTTGTCGTCTTTCGGATCGATGCACGCTCTGATCTGAATGTGAGGCACGAGAGGGTTCACGGTGCGCTCGTATTCAGAGATGAAGGCCAGACGAAGATCTCGCGGAATGCGTTCGAACCTTTCGCGAAGAAGCACGTCGTGGAACTCTTCCAGCGTTTCCTGGCTCGCGAGCAGATTGTGGCTGTGCCGCAGAGATAGAAACGCCGCATGTGCCGGGCTTTTCCGCCCAAGGTAAAACCCAATCACCACGCTTGTGTCTACGACGGCGAAGCTCTTAGACATCAGCGAGCGCATCGGCGAGAAAATCATCAACGCTGATGTTGTCCTTCGCCAGACTCTGCTCAAGCTTCTCAGAGGCTTCGCGACTGAGAGACTCCATTCGATCCCACGACTTCTGGCGCTCAGCTTCGGTCTTTGGCCCGATCGGGATCAGCATGGTCTCGAATCCATTCTTATCGCGGATGACGACCGCTTCCTGTTGGACTCGCTGGAGCAGCGCCGGGAGATCTTTTGCGGCTTCGTCAACGGAGATGGTCGTCATAGAAAAAGGATACGCCCACCAGGTGCGAAGGGCTACAACTGCGGATAGACTTCCTGGAAGTCATGAACCCCGGTGTGATTCGAGAGCCATTCAGCGGCAC
>CAZZYB010000375.1:0-4603 GCA_964658125.1 uncultured Acetobacteraceae bacterium
GAACGTAACTTTCGCGGGGTCGGTCATCTGCAGCAACTCAAAGTACGGCGTCTTGCCTTCCGTGACCACGAACTCGCGCGTGTGGTTGTGATACCCGAAGGTCACGCCCATCGTCTTCGCCTTCTCACCCATCCGGTTGAAGTTCTCTGCGTTGAATTTCCAATCGTCTAGCGAGTAGGGCCGCGGTTTACCGCCTGCGCCAGCCGGCGCGGCCTGCCTGTATCCTGGGCTCGCGCAGATCACAAATTTCACGCCAAGCTCCTTATCGAAAGCGATGAGTTCATCAAATCGCGGCTGAATATCCCCAAACGGATGGTGCGCGCTGACGCAGGACAGCCCCGCCTTATCCAGCGCCGCGCGGATTTCCTTCGCACTCTTTTTCGGCAGCGCGGCAGCTTCAACCTGCTTGAATCCAGCCTCGCGGATGCCCGCAAGCGCGGCATCCAAATCTTCTTTCATCTGCTCGCGCACCGAATAAAGTTGAACACCAAGCGGTAGACCCAACGGCAAACCATACGCCACACGCTGAGCCAACGAGAGTCCGGCAACAGCAGCCGACCCATACACAAAGTTACGTCGCGAAATCATCAAGTTGTTCTCCTAGATATTCCGTTTTGCCATCTCATCGGCCAGGTGCTCGGAAGCACGCATTGAAAGCGAAAGAATGGTCATCGTGGGGTTCTGCCAACCGGCGCTGGTGAAGGCTGCTCCGTCAACAATGTACAGGTTCTTATGGTCGTGGCTCTGGCTCCACCGGTTGAGCACGCTGCGCTTGGGATCGTTGCCCATGCGGCAAGTCCCAACCTCATGAATGCTGTAGCCCGGAGGATTCGGTACCGCGTTCGAAGACAGCACCTCAAAGCCCGCCGCATGGGCCAGTTCCGAACCCATCTCCACAGCATCTTTCGCCATGTTGTATTCGTTGTCGGTGTATCTGGTCGACACGTGCAGGACGGGGATTCCCCACGCGTCGTTCTTTTCTTTATTGATCCGTACATGATTCTCATACCGTCCCAGCACTTCGCCCATGATGCTCATGTAGAAGGCTGAGCCATGATATTCATCAAGCTTTTGCTGTAATTCGGCGCCGTACAATGCGAAGTTCCTCGGCTCAAGCCCGCCCATGCGGCTCGTCACATTGAATGCGTATCCACGCAGGAACTTGTCATGCTTCGAACTAATGTTTCTGAAACGCGGCACGATCGCTCCGCCCCCCATCAGCTTGTCAGTCGCCTTTCCGTTGCGCGCTTCTGGAACCGAGCACGTTATCCCGGCCCCGTAGATCTGGTCCATCAGGTAGTGCCCCACCATGCCGCTGGAGTTCGCCATCCCGGAGTTCAGCAGCAGCCGCGTGCTCTCCAGAGTTCCGGCGGCAAGCACCACGACGCGCGCTCTTACATGCATTTCGCGCCGCGATATACGGTCGACGAAATGACAGCCGTTCGGTCTTCCGGTGTTCTTGTCGATGGTAAGTTCACGCACGACAGCGTTCGACAGCGATGTGAGCTTTCCTGTCTTCTCGGCATCCGGCAGCAACAGGTTGACGGAACTGGCGAGTCCGTCGCGGCCTTCGGCGCGGCGCTGTTTGCAAACTGATACACCGTGCGGCTTCCCTGCTTCCATGAAGCGCCGCATGGATTCCGTCCACGGCGCGTTGTCAGGAACGAAATGGCCGTCCGGCATTTGCGGCGGACCATCCATGGCGCCAACCACACGAAAAATTTCTTCAACCCGCGAGTAAAAAGGCGAGAGCTCTGCGTGATCGATCGGCCAGTCCTCGCCGAAGCCGTCATGGGACTTCGCCTTGAACTCGTAATCGCTGAGACGAAACGACTGCCGCGACCAGAACAGCGATCGGCCGCCGAACAGCCGGACGCGAACCCAGTTGTAGGGATGCGCCGGATCAAAGGTGTAGGGAACCTCCTGCTCATCCACCCAGACATTGGCGTTGTATCCGCTCGATTGAAACACATGCTCGAGCCGGCCCGGCGGCTTGAATCCTCTGTACGGAAGCTCATACGGCGCTTTCCGATGCGCGTTCTTCGCCACATCGGCGACGGGCCCGGCATTCAACATCAGGCACGAGATTCCCTTTTCCGTAAGGATCTTCGCCGCCATGCCTCCAGCGTGCCCCGAACCGATAATGAGGACATCAACAGGTTCCTGACTCATCGTCCAACTCCAATACAGTTCTAACGCGGATAGGAAGGCGCCATGTGTGAAGCCTTGGGAGCACCGACGGGCGGCGATGGCCTGACATGCACGCGATCGAAGCCGACCGCGTAAATGTCAGGATCGATAGGTGACCAGTACAGTCCAAGCCCGCTGGGGTCTTGTTCGGCATTAGTCGAGGCCTGGCTCCAGGCTTTCGAATTCATCGTGGCAACCCGTATGTCCGCGTGCGCAATATTTAGAAAGTCGGCATGCAATTCGGTCGGCGGATGGTCTGTCATCCACGTCCGCATCCACGGCTTCACCATCGCATCGGCTTGCGCGCCGCTGGTCTCGACGAATCGCTTCCCATACTTGCGCCGTGACTCTGCGTCCAGCCAGTCAAGACCGGCGGTATAGAGCTTCTTGCGCTCCGCGGGAGACTCGCCAATGAGAAAGTCAAGGAACGCCGGCGTCCCCGCGGCGATTGCACCGGGTCTCGTTCCAATCGCTGGGACCAGGAGTTCGCTCAGTCGTGTGAGTGTCGCCATCTGTTCAGCGGAAAAGAAACTGAGATCAGCTTCCGCAACGGCCTCGACAGTCTCCGTGTGCGGCAGCGGAGTAAGCGGACTCAATCCCAACGTCCACGGCACCGGCGCCGGTGGTGGTGCAGGTGTTCCGGACTGTTGCGCAAACAGGAACTTCGGCGCGAGCCCGGCAGCAATCAGGACTCGTACAAACTTTCGTCGTTGCATGGAGTAACCCTCGGTCACTACAAAATGCATTTCTCGCAGGACGGCCCTTGGAAGGAACGCCTTGAGAGACACCATGTTAGCTCAGTGCGGGCTCAGTGTATCGTACAACGGTTGAGCAGGAATCAACTCCGGATTCTCGTCAGCCACGGAGACCGCGAAAACCCGCACCTGATCATTATCCGGCAGCCTCAGGGTTCGTGTGTTTGCTGGCAAATCGATCGCGTAGGCGAACAAATAAGAGTATTGATACGGCTCGTTGAGCCCGGCAGCCGTGTGATGATGCGAGGCATACCATGCCACCCCTGCCGGCTTGACGAAACCTGGCCGTAACCCAAGGTAGTCCTCGGGAAAGCGCGGCGACGGAGCCCTCCGCTCCCGCTCCTGCAGGTCAGCGGGAGGCCATACCGGGTGATGCGCTGAAATAGACCAGTCATGCGAGGGCTCATTCTTCCACTGGCGAGTATCCCACTGACCGATGAACCCGCCCCAGTCCTGTACGTTCAAATCGACTGACTTCTCGCCCACCCGAAACGCAGCCGTCTTGTCTCCACTCGCGGATGCCGCCAGGACATACACGCGGTTATAGTCACCCGCGGGCAGTTGAATCGTCTGTCCCCTCGCAACCACCACATTCGGTTTACCCGTCGCGGGCTGCGCCAACTTGAAATCGACGCCACCATACTCCATCTGTGCCGGCAGCATCTCGGCTGGCATGGCATTGCCTTTGCCGTCGAAGCCTCCACCAGTAGTTGGCGTGTCATCATTGCTGGCTGCCGCAAGATCGTACTTGAGATCTACAGGCTGCGAACGGACAGCCGAAAGCTTCTTGCCAGTCCCCGCCATCCGCACAGCAAATGTGCGGGGTTCATATCCACTAAAGGACGTGACTAGCGCACCGCCCTCCACCTTCGCCGATCCAACGGCCTGCTCCTGTCCATTGACTTCACGCGCGGAACTTATCGGCCCGGCGAAGCTGACACGCACATTCTGCGCGGGCTTTCCATCGAGCTCTACCATGCGAATGATCGTCTCGTCGCCTGCCTCCGCCTTCTTGAGCGCGAGCACCCGAACGCGAGCGTTACTCAAATGGAGAAGCGAGAACTGCTTGCCGAGCGCGCCGTTGTGCTTCGCCGTTGCAAACGCGATGAGTGGATCGTTGAGCCTATAGCCCTGCCAGTCCGTTTGCGACTGTCGCCAGTCCCCGCTGTGCCCGGCCAGTCCAAACACAAATTCATGATGGCCCCAATCCTGGCTCGCCTGGTCGCTGTACGGCCCGGGGCCGCCTTCGCTCTTAGGTTTCATTCCCGGTGAACGAATCAGGGTCAGGCGAATCGTGTTGTCGTTGGGCCTGTCCGATCCATTTTTGTAGTCGGTCAGAACCGTCGCGCCGAAGCTGCCGCTCTTGTCCGTGAGATCGATCCAGCGATGAGAGGACACTTCGAACTGCCGGTCGTTCGCCTTGGGCCGGTCGACAGTGCCAACATCCTGGTTATAGGTCGCATTCTCATTCGAAGCAGTGAGATCAAACACGGCCTTGAGATTCGCAGATTCCGTGCGCCAATCGATGGCGTTGGCGAACTCTATCCGGTTGCCCGCATCGCCTGCCGAAAGGCTGATCGTCTGAACGAATTTTGACTTCTCAGTCTCCCGCGACACCTCAATAGAGACACGTACCGGACCATTCTCCTTGATGCGAA
>CAZZYB010000376.1:0-4599 GCA_964658125.1 uncultured Acetobacteraceae bacterium
AAAAGGACTCATTTTGTGGAACGGGCATGGACTGACCATGCTCATAGCCGTCATGACGGAGACGCGTGAACGCGATCGGGGCTTTGGAAGAGGTATCCGCAAACAGAGAGGGAGCGTCCGTCAGCTTGAATCGATCGCTGATCGTTGCGCTAATGAGAGCTGTGTCCACATTGTCGCCTTCCTTGTGTTGGTAGCTTTGGCGAGTTCCTCTGATTCAGGTCGTCGAGAATCGCTTCGATCAGCGTGAACCATGGTATCAGCACGGCATCGTGGAGTGGGCCGGAGCCGTTTTGTCATGCTGTGCGTAAGTGCTCGGTCCACTCCGACATTGGGACACCGCTCAGCGAATAACACCTTCGGAATCTACTCAGCCGTGAGAAGTGACCGGAAGCGGTAAGTGACGAACCATCGAATTGCCGCAGAGCAATTCACCTCCACGCGAACGAGGGCACCTAGTCCCTTGTAACCAATCGCTAGTTCGATGGCTCGCGCCTTCATAGTAGGGCGCAAAAACGCTGAGGCGGCTGAACCGTCCACGCAGACCTGTTACCCCGCCGTGGTGAGTTTCTACCCATAGCGACGGGTCTGTCCAATCAGGGCGATCCCGATCCCCATACATTCGGCCAATCGACGCGTCTTTTAGCTGCTCCCAATTTAGCTGAGACCAGGGACCCGGCGAGGAATTGGCAATGACAACTTTGCTTATCAACGGCCGCAAACACGAGCTTGATGCTCCCGGCGATATGCCATTGCTTTGGGTTTTGCGCGACATGTTGGGCATGACCGGTACTAAGTTCGGATGCGGCATAGCGCAATGCGGCGCCTGCACTGTCCACGTTGACGGTGCGCCCGCACGCTCGTGCCTACTCCCCTTGAGCACCGTAGCTGGACGGGCGATCACGACAATCGAGGGCATCGGAGACAGCGCCAATGGCCACAGGGTGCAGCAGGCCTGGCTAGCAAGCGAAGTCGTGCAGTGCGGATACTGCCAGGCGGGTCAGATCATGTCGGCGACGGCCCTGCTCAACGCGACCTCGCGCCCGAGTGATGCCCAAATAGACGAAGCGATGTCCGGTAACATCTGTCGTTGCGGCACCTACGTGCGCATCCGGGAGGCTATTCATGCCGCCGCTTCAGCAGCTTGAGCCGTCGACTTTCCACCCACGCCTCACCCGCCGCCTTCTCCTGAAGGTGGTTGGTTCGACCGGCGGCGGTCTGGCCTTGGGTCTTCGCATGACGCCGCCTGCGCGTGCAGCGTCGCCTCTCCCGACCGATGGTAGGTTCGCGCCAAATGCTTTTGTGAGGGTTGATCCAGCCGGCCTTGTCACACTGATTATGCCACACACCGAGGTCGGGCAGGGCATCACGACCAGCTCGGCGATGTTGATCGGTGAGGAGCTTGAGGTCGGCCTGGACCAGATCAGGGTGGAACCAGCACCACCTGATCTCGCGAAATACATGGATCCTCATCTCTTTGACCAGGCGACGGGTGGATCAATGTCGACGCGCTCGGACTGGGTTCGTCTCCGGGAGGCTGCGGCCGCTGCACGGATTATGCTGATAGGCGCGGCTGCTGATGGTTGGGCCGTCAACCTTGACTCCTGCCGTGTGGCGCAAGGCGTGATCCACCATGACGCGAGCGGACGCCAACTTGGATACGGTGCGGTCGCCAATGCCGCGGCCTCTCAGCCGGTCCCGCAGCAGGTCAAGTTGAAGTCACCCGCCGGTTTCAGGCTTATAGGCACCAGTGCCAAAAGGCTCGATACCCCTTCAAAGGTGGACGGGACCACAGTTTATGGGATCGACACTCAGGTTCCTGGCATGCGCATCGGGACGCTCGCCATCACCCCTGTGAAGGGGGGCAAGCTGGTCAGCATGGACGAGGCGGCTGCTCTCAGAGTGCCAGGCGTCCACGAAGTGATAAGAGCCGGGGACGATGCCGTGGCAGTGATCGGAGATCACATGTGGGCAGCGAAGCAGGGGCTGCTTGCTCTACGGCCGGTTTGGGACGCTGGTCCCAATGGGAAACTTACTACCAATGACCTTGTGGCGTCGATGGCGAAGGCATCCGAAAGCCACGGAATCGTTGCGACGCACAAGGGAGACGCGCCGGACGCGATCGAAAAAGCCAAAACCAAGCTTTCGGCCACCTACCAGCTGCCTTTTCTGTCCCATTCGCCGATGGAACCGCTGAACTGCACGCTGCACATCGAACATGATCACGCCGAAATTTGGGTGGGAACGCAAGTCCCTGTGCGAGCCCAAAAGGCGGTCGCGGATGCAACCGGTCTGCCGCTGGACAAAGTTGTGCTCCACAACCAACCGATGGGAGGGGCATTCGGCCGCAGATTGGAAGTCGACAGCATCATCATTGCTGCCGCGATCGTCAAACAGGTCACTTACCCGATAAAGCTGATTTGGAGTCGAGAAGAAGACCTGCGCCACGACTACTATAGGCCTTATTACTACGACCATGTCGCAGCCGGCCTGGATGATGATGGAAAGCTCATCGGCCGCACGCATCGTGTAACTGGGCCGTCCATTTACGCCCGCTGGGCGCCCGGCGCGTTCAAGGGTGGACTGGATCTCGATGCGGTCGATTGCGCTGCCGAGACCCCTTACGATGTCCCAAACGAATTCGTCGATTATGTCCGCCATGAACCTGATGGGATGAACACGAGTTGGTGGCGCGGCGTCGGCCCCACCCACAATGTCTTTGTAGTTGAAAGCTTCATTGACGAGCTCGCAGACGCCAGTCAGCAAGACCCCGTCGCGTTCCGCCGTGGCATGCTGCAAAACAACCCGCGCGCATTGGCAGCTCTGGAGCTGGTCAGCCAGAAAGCAAGATGGAGCGAGAAACTGCCGTTGAGGACTGGTCGAGGCGTCAGTCTGCAATTTGCCTTCGGCACCTACTTGGCATGCGTAATAGACGTCGAAGTTCCCCTCTCGGGCGAAATCATACTCAAGCGGGCGGTCGTCGCTGTTGATTGCGGCCTAGTCATAAACCCGGACACGGTCCGCGCCCAGATCGAGGGTGGTCTGATCCTCGGCCTTGGCACCGCAATGTACAACGAGATTACCCTGTTGGGCGGTGCCGTCCAACAGAGCAATTTCCATGACTACCGCGCGCTGCGGATGAACGAAGTGCCGAAAATCGAGGTTTATTTAGTATCCAGCGGTGAGGATCCGGGCGGCATCGGTGAGGCCGGTACGGCAGCAGCAGCACCAGCACTTGGCAACGCCATCTTCGCTGCGAGCGGCAAGAGAGTCCGGAAGCTGCCCTTTAGTAGCGGGATACTGGAACAGTCATGAGCAGGTTTCTGACGACACTGGGCTTGGTCGCAGGACTAAGCTTAATCTCCGCATTCATCTCACAAACTGCCCTCGCAGATGCTCAGGCCGATCTTGTCACACGCGGGGAGTACGTGACTCACGCTGCCGATTGCGCAGCGTGTCACACCGCACCGGGTGGCCGTCCGTTCGCGGGCGGGCGAGCCTTTGAGCTCCCTTTTGGGACGCTCTACTCGCCAAACATAACGCCCGACACCGAGACAGGCATCGCCGGAACCAGCGACGATGAGTGGGTTCGCACGCTACGAGAGGGTGTCGCTCGCGGCGGCAAGCATCTGTATCCGGCCATGCCATATGCATCCTACACAAAGATGAGCCGAGACGACGCTTTGGCTGTGAAGGCTTACCTTCTGAGCCTCGCTCCAATCCACGCGCCTGCCCAGAAGAATCGCATTAGTTTTCCGTTCAATCAGCGTTGGGCAATGTTCTTCTGGAACCTGTTCAACAACTCTGATCAGCGGCTGCTGCCGGACTCAACCAAGACGGCGTCCTACAATCGTGGAGCATATCTCGTCGACGCGCTCGGTCATTGTGGCGAATGTCACACGCCGAGAAACTTGATGATGGGTCTCAACGAAAGCAGGAAGTTTGCTGGCGCGACGCAGGTGGGATGGGTCGCCTACAACCTCACCAGTGATCGAAAGTCCGGGATTGGCAACTGGACTGACCAAGATCTCGAAAGCTACCTGGCGCGCGGGTATGCCAACGGGCATGGACCAGCGTCTGGCCCTATGGCTGAAGTTGTAGAAGATAGCCTTCAATATCTGACGCCCGAAGATATTCACGCGATGGTCACTTACCTTCGCGGGGTGACGGCCCAGGAATCGACGTCAGAAGTTCCAATCGAAAGTGAAGATCATAAGCCCCTTGATACAAGAGGATCTCGATTGTTTGCTGACGCCTGCGCTGGGTGTCATCTCCCCAGCGGGGGCGGGCGTCAATCCAATTGGGCGGCGCTAGCAGGGGCTCATACGGTCACCGACGTTAATGGCACCAATCTTGTTGCCGTCTTGACGCAAGGAACGCGCATAGAAACGGAACAGGGCGACATGTTTATGCACCCGTTCAATCGCGCGTATACGAACGACGAGATGGCAGCATTGGCTAACTATACTCGTGCTCAATTCGGCTCCCAAGGCGTCGCGCTCGGTCCGGCTCGGTTCAAAAAGCAGCGTCTCGAACAGCCCGACACGCAAGCGCAACCGGCCTTCTAACTCTCTGTCCGGCCTTGCTGATCGGCACGACTTC
>CAZZYB010000377.1:0-1901 GCA_964658125.1 uncultured Acetobacteraceae bacterium
AATCATGCCGTTCGATATTGCGCATCAGAATCCCGTAGTTCACGGGATCAGGCTCAAACGCCACCACCCTGCCCTCGTTCCCCACTAGCTTCGAGAGCTGGTAAGTAGACACGCCGCAATGGGCTCCGATATCGAACACCAAATCTCCCAGCTTGGGCCGATACCACTTGAAGTACTCCTCGATCGCCTCTTCCTCCTCTGGAAACGAGGCCATCTCAAACTGCAAGCCTGAGCTCCTATAAGTCTGTAGCTTTCCCGGCCGGGAATAGTCCAGCACCTCTACTCCGTCCACCACTTCGGGCACAAGAGGTGAGTAATACAATTCGAACTTCTCCGCCAAATCCGGCGCATAGACAAAGTGCCGCGGGGCCAGCACCATCGCCCGGCTGTCTTTGCGCAACCAGAAATTCCCGCAGCGGCTTTCTACTCTCACACCATGCCGAAGACTGAAGCGCACCAGGTTGAACGCATCGGGCCACGCTGCATAATCCGCGATGCTGACACCGTCGGTCACAACCGGCGGCACACCCCCCGCAAACACCTCGAATGCTCCACACACCTCAGGCGCGAAGAAAGCATGTTTGGCTGCCAACAGCACAGCCAGGTCACCCTTCCGTAGCTCCACACCCCCATCGACCCGACGAATTTCCACTCCGCGGCACTTCCCCCGCAGCCAGCTCAAAACCGGCCAACTCCCACCCGCCATCGTCAACAGCTTGCTGCGCAGTCGCATCCGGGACCTCTACTCAGCATCCTACCGTCTTCCTTTGGTGCACGCGCCAACCGCAACTTCGTATCGCTCAGCGATTACCATAGGATCAGGCTAGCTCTTCTTCAGCCTCAGAGGTACAGCTGCACCATGTCAGCCGGCGAATCGATGACTCTGAACCCTGACCCCGCCCTCCTCCGGCATCGCATCGCGCGACACTTCCCAGGCGGCCAGTTCGCCCGCTACCTCTGCGTCGGAGTCTTCAACACCCTCTTCGGCTACTGCACCTTCGCCGCCTGCCTCTACGTCCTCAACACCGAACTGCCGCAGCGCTTCCTCTACCTCACCGTCATTCTCGCCTCGCTCATCTCGAACCCGCTCAACATCACGGTCGCCTATCTCGGCTACAAGTTCTTCGTCTTCCGAACCCACGGCCACTACCTCCGTGAGTGGCTCAAGTGCTTCGCAGTTTACGGCACCAGCATGATTCCCGGCCTGCTCGCGCTCTCCGCCCTAACGCGCCTGCTGCAAAGCGTGTTCCACAACCACGCCGCTCCACTCCACGCTGCGCTTTCGACGACGGAAGCCCACCTTCATGGCACACCTCTGTCGCTCCTGCAACACATCGCGACCGGCAAAGCCATGGCCGGCTATGTCGCCGGTGCGATCGTCATAGCCTTTTCAACCATCTATAGTTTCATCGGTCATAAGAAGGTAACGTTCCACCGGCCACCGGCAAGCACCTAGAGGATTCTCGATTGAAGACCATCAGCATCGTCACTCACGCGTACAACGAGGAAGACAACATCGAGGCCATGTATCTCCGCATCCGCGAGATCATGCAGGCCTACCCCATGTACGCCTACGAGCACATCTTCATCGACAACCACTCCACTGACTCCACCCCCGCTATCTTGAAGCGAATTGCAGCGGCCGATCAGCATGTGAAAGTCCTCGTAAACTCCCGCAACTTTGGCCACATTCGCTCGCCCATCCACGCCCTCATGCAGGCCCGCGGAGACGTCATGATCGGCATCGCCTCCGACTTCCAAGAGCCACCCGACTTAATTCCAGAGATGATTCAGGCGTGGGAGGAAGGCTATGCGATGGTGCTCTGCGTCAAGCGCTCGTCCGGCGAGAACGGCCTCTTCTACTGGGCGGGCCACGGCGTTTACATCACGGAACAGGTGGC
>CAZZYB010000377.1:1911-4584 GCA_964658125.1 uncultured Acetobacteraceae bacterium
ATCCGGCGAGAACGGGTTGGTCTACTGGATGCGCAAGCAGTACTACAAAACCGTCGAACGCCTCAGCTCGGTCGAGACCATCCAGAACTACACCGGCTTTGGCCTCTACACCCGCCAGGTCGTCGACATCTTCCGTTCGTTCAACGACCCCTACCCCTACTTCCGGGGCATCATCGCCGAAATCTCCCTGCCTAACAAGCGCCTCTACTTCGACCAGCCCGCCCGCAAGCGCGGCATCAGCAAAAACAACTTTTACACCCTCTACGACATCGCCATGCTGGGCATCATCAGCACATCGAAAGTCCCCCTCCGCCTCGCTGTAGCAGCAGGCTTTATCGGCGCCATCTTTTCCTTCGCGATCGCCTTCATCTATCTGCTGCTCAAGCTCATCTACTGGAAGACCTTCTCGGTAGGCGTAGCTCCCATGCTGATCGGCATCTTCTTCATCATGTCGATCCAGCTGGTCTTCATGGGGCTTCTGGGCGAGTACGTAGGAGCCATCTACACCAAAGTTCAGCAACGCCCCTACGCCATCGAACAAGAGCGCATCAACTTCGAGTACCCACCCTCACCACCGAGTGGCGGCGGACTCTCTACTCCCTAATCTCTATTTCCTGATCTGGAGCACACCATGAAGGACCTGATCCGTTACCAACTTTCCCAGTCCATCACCACCATGTCAGCAGTCCTCGCCGACGACACCATCCACGATGCCGTCCTCAAAGCCGGCGAGCTGACGGCCGCCGCCATGAAGTCCGGCAAGAAGCTCATGGTCTGCGGCAACGGAGGCTCGGCCGCCGACGCCCAGCACCTGGTAGCCGAGTTCGTCTCCCGCCTGACCGTAGACCGCCCCGCATTACGCGCTATAGCTCTGACGACCGACACCAGCATCCTCACGGCCATTGGCAACGACTACTCCTACGACAACGTCTTCGAGCGCCAGGTAGAAGCGCTCGGTCTCGAGGGGGACGTCCTGCTCGCCATCTCGACCAGCGGCAACTCAAAAAACTGCCTCAAAGCCCTCGCGCTCGCTAAGAGAATGAACATCCTCACCATCGCCTACACCGGCAACAACGGCGGCAAGATGGCCGAGCTAGCCGACATCAACGTCATCATCCCCTCCGATGTCACCATGAACATTCAGGAATCGCAACTCGCGCTCGAACACATCTTCTGCATGGTCGTAGAGCGCTTCTACTTCGGCAAAGACTTCGACAAAAAGCCTCAGCACCTGGCGGAGTAATCTGGAATCATGCCGATCTCCTACCGAGCCGCCCAGTCCCTCATCAAACGCGGCGACGAACCCGCCCTTACCGCAGCCCTCGACGCCGGTCTCGACCCGAATCTCGCCAACGAAAACGGCTGGACGCTCCTCATGCTCGCGGCCGTGGAAGGCTCCGTACCTCTCGGCCGTCTGCTCCTGAGCCGCGGCGCCAACCCGGCCGCCGCCAACAAGAAAAACGACACCGCCCTGACTATAGCCAATCACCGAGGCTACGCGCTTTTTGCCGAACTTCTGGGCTAGGATAAATCGCTTCCCAGGCGTCTTCCTTACGCCTATACTCGTCTCGCATTATGTGCCGATGTTTTCTACTTATTGAAAACGCCGCACATCAATTCGACCCTGACAAGCCGAGGCGGATATGAAGCGCATCAACGCAGTTGTCCTCACCATGCTGGCCACCGCTCTCTACGGTCCAGCGCAGCAAGCGCAAACACCGGCCGCCCCCAGCACCAGGATTATCCCTGACTCGCAAGCCACCGGGACTCTCACCACTGCCGAGCCCGAAGGCACCACCGATGTCCGCATCGTCCGGCTCAGCCAGGCCAACGGCAAGGTGAGCATGGATCGCAATACGGGCCTCGGCTTCGAAACCGCCTTCAATAACCTCCCCATCACCCAGGGCGCCAAACTCAAGACCGACGAAGGCGCCGCGGAGGTCGAGTTCGAAGACGGTTCCACCCTCCGACTCACGCCCCATGCCCGCGTCGACTTTCCTCAGCTCAGCCGCACCCCCACCGGCGCCACGCTCTCCACCATGAGCGTCCTCGCCGGGACCGTCTACGTCTCGCTCGCAAAGAGCAAGGGCAACACCTTTGCCCTCACCTCGGGCGATGGCCGCATTGTGCTCCGCCCCGGCGCTCACATTCGCCTCGAAGCCGCTGATCCCGAAACACGCCTCGCCGTTATTCGCGGCACCGCCGACTTCACCAACGCCGCCGGCTCCCACGCGGTCGGCAAGATGACCAGCCTGATCTTCAACACCCAGACCAAAGCTCCAGCCGATCTCATCGCCGGCATCGAAGATGCCCAATTCGACCAGTGGGACCACCACCAGCAGGAGTACCACGACGACTACTCCAAAGGTTCCGCGCTCAAAGGATCGGGCGCAGTCTACGGCCTCAACGATCTCAACTACTATGGCGAATTCGTCTCGCTGGGCGGCTGCGGCCGCGTCTGGCGCCCCTACTTCGTCTCAGCCGCATGGGACCCCTATGCAGCTGGAATCTGGGCCCTCTACCCTGGTGCCGGTTACACCTGGGTCTCGCCTTACCCCTGGGGATGGGCGCCGTTCCACTACGGCTCCTGGCTGCAGTGCGAGGGTGGAGGCTGGGGATGGCAACCGGGCGGCACCTGGACTGGCTTGCGCAACGTCCATCGCGACCACGACG
>CAZZYB010000378.1:0-2374 GCA_964658125.1 uncultured Acetobacteraceae bacterium
ATTAAGCAGGAACAGGCTGCGGTTACCGAGCGGCAGCGCCGAGACATCAAACAGTTTCTCTTTGCCAAACCAGATAGCGCATCGCCCGTCAGCGTACCTTGAGGTCGTCCCCTAGGGGTTCGGCTTCGGCTGATAGGTCGAAACGATCCCGTGACCCTCGCGGATGGTTAATATCTGGTTCGCCTTCACCTTTAAAAACTTCTCGACCTTTTGTGTTGTGGGCCACTTTATTTCGATCATGTCCACGACCGCAGCGTTGCCCAAGCCGAAGTGCAGCCGCAGATCGCTCTGCGACATCACGCTGGTGCCGCTGTTAACCTCGTCCATCTGGACGTGCTTACCTGTAATCACGCGCACCCGCGCACCGATCGCTGTTCGATTGCACGCGGTGCCCACAAGCTTTACTTTGATCCAATTCTGTTTGTTACCGCCTTCGTTGCGTAGCAGCGACGGCAGGTCATTCAAATTCAGGACCAGTACATCCATACAGCCGTTGTTGAGGTAGTCGCCAAACGCGGCGCCCCGGCTGGAGAACTTCTCACTGATTCCGGGGCCCATTTCCGCTGACACATCCTTGAATGTTCCATTGCGGCGGTTCTTGTACACCAGACGCTGGTTCTTGAACGACTCGCCGGATTTGTATCGGTCCACCTCTGGATACACATGTCCGTTGACCTGCACAAGATCTGTCCACCCATCGTTGTCGACGTCGATGAATCCGCAGCCCCAAGCGACATATTTACTGTTTACGCCGATGCCCGAAGGAAGAGTTACATCTGTAAATGTGCCATCCCCGTTGTTGTGATAGAGGTTGCAGGTGTCGTCGACAAAGTTGGTCTTGAAGATGTCGAACCAGCCATCACAATCGTAATCAGCTACGGCTACACCCATGCCCGCCTGCTCATGTCCGTCCTCGTTGTAAGCGCAGCCGGCCATCACTGCAACGTCCGTAAACGTGCCGTCATGGTTGTTCTTGAACAGGATGCTTGGCTCTGAATCGACCGCAATATAAATGTCGGGCCAGCCATCATTGTCGAAGTCGTAGGAGACCGATGTGATCGAGTACCGCGGCCCCGGCTTCAAGATGCCAGACTTTTCCGAGACATCTGTAAAAGTCCCATCTCCGTTGTTGCGATACAGAATGTTGGTGTCCGCTGGGAGTCCACGGGGCCCACACATAATCGGGATACCCTTCCACTGGCAGTATTGGGTTTCACTCGCCTTGGGAATCTGATCCGGGTCAATCTTGATGTAATTGCAAACGAATAAATCCAAGTGGCCGTCACGGTCATAGTCCAGAAAGCTGCAGCCGGCTCCCCAGCGAGCCTTTTCCTGATACAAGCCAGCCTTCTTCGTCACATCGGTGAAGGTGCCGTTCCCATTGTTATGGAAGAGCATATTGCGACCCAGGAAACAGCAGAACAGATCGTCCCACCCATCGTTGTCGTAGTCACCCACGCACACGCCGGTCTGCCAGCCGGTGATTCCCAGTCCAGATTTCTCCGTCACATCGGTAAAGGTACCGTCGCGATTATTCTTGAACAGGTGTGATGTGGGTGCTTTTCCGTCCGGCCAGACTGTATCCAGCCGGTTGCCGTTTGTCAGGTAGATGTCCAGCCAACCATCGTTGTCATAGTCGAAGAAAGCAAGGCCACTGCCCTTGGTTTCGATGATCGATCGCTTGTGGTCAACACCGCCCCACACATTTGGAACGTTCAACCCAGCCTGCTTCGCAACATCCACAAACTGCACGTCACTGCCCGCGGCTGGATTCGCGGCGGCCTCAACCGTCAATGCGTGCTTCCATCTCCATAATGGAGTTGCGAGAGCATCAACTAGCGTGCCGCCCATAAGAAGCAACGAAGAACCAAGAAAACGCCGACGTGGAAAGATCATGAATTGCACCGATTCTCGTAATTGGGTTTTGACGCATCATAGCGTCTTTTCCTCCAGGTACTTTGCCAGTTGAAATACCTGAAGCCGTTCCTTGGTTCCGATCACTTTTTCAGTCTTTGAAGGATCGTCGGCCGCGCCATCCAGGGCACTCTCAATTTTCTGCAAGTCCAGTCCGCCTGGGAGACCATTATTTCTGAACCTTTCCAGCACCTCGCGCGCCTTGGTAACCTGACCCGTCTGGAAATAGAAAAAGCCTAAGGTTGAGTAGCTCCCGGGCCACTCCGGCATCAAGTCCACTGCGCGCTCCAGATCATCGCCGGCAGTTGCGGTGTCGCCTTCCAGCACAGCGGCGAGCCCAAGTCCCCAGTAGATTTTTCCCGAGCCCGGCACACGCGTCTGCCCTTGTTGCAACGTCTGCTTGCCTGCCGCGATCCGGTTCTGCATAAATTGAAGCAAGGCGAGGGATAAGTACGCCTGG
>CAZZYB010000378.1:2384-4576 GCA_964658125.1 uncultured Acetobacteraceae bacterium
TGCGGTAAAGCTCCTCAGCTTTCGCTGTCTCGCCCAGGTGCTGGTCGATGTCGGCGACCAGCGATGCGTAGGAGTCATCCTTGCGCCCCGCCTCGCTGATCGCCTCGGCTGCGTTCCTCGCGTTTAGATAATCGCCATTGCGGAAGTATGACATTGCCAAGTCGAACTGGACATCGTCAGCGTTCGGATTCGCGCTAAGCGCCTTCTGGAACTGTGCGATTGCATCGTCGTACAGGCCATGATGCGCCAACAAGACACCGAGCCCAGTCAGTGTCCGGACATCCTCGGGGTGCTGTTGATCGAAAGCGACAATCGTCTGCCGGGCCTCGGTCACGTTTAGATTCTTCAGGTACGCCTCAGCCAGGGCATAGGATACCTGCGCCTGGTCGGGATGGGCCCTGCTCTCCGCTGCCAGCGTGGCCACGTCCTGCCGCGCCCGCTCACCCGAGGTGAGTCGTGAGCGGCTGTCTATGTAATCAACCAGGTGGTCATAAGGATGAGTTGAGTTTGTTTGTTGTTTGGAAAGCTTCTGGAACTCTGCCAGATCACGGGCCGATGCGGCAGCGTTTTGCAACTTCTTCTCTACCATCGCCAGCTTGTAGTATCCGTTGGCCGCCGTTGGCCTCATGGTTACGTAGCGAAGAAGCAACTGACGCGCCTCGGCATAGCGCCTGGCTTCCACGCGCAGATTTGCCAGCTCCAGCAGCGCCGGCGGATAGTCTGCATGGACACGCAAGAGCTGAGTCAGAATCGTCTCTGCGGTCGTGGTATTCCCTTGCAGCTTGGCAACATAAGCTAGCTGAAAGAGGCAGAAGCTGTCCGCGGGGTCGATCTTGAGACCCTCGTTGAAGTCTGCCTTGGCTTCCGCAAATCTGCCGAGATAGGTGTTCGCCATTCCAAGATAAGCATGGTCCTCCACAGCCCGCCGTCTCTTCGCCAGTGCGGAGAAAACCTCGATGGACTGCTCGATCTTGTCGGACTTGAAGTAGCACTCACCCATTGCCGTTTGTACGTCTAACCGCTGGGGCGCAATGGACAGCGCCTCCTGAAGTAATGGAAGTGCATCTTCGAAATAACCTCTCGACATCGAGATTTCAGCCATGAGGTACAGCACGTCAACATTCTTTCGCGTCAGCTTCCTGGCCCTCACGAGCGAGTCCAGAGCATCGAGCGGTCGCGACTCCTTGGCCTGCGTCTGAGCGAGTAGATACAAGGTTGCCGCCGTATCTTCTGGTTGCGATGACAGTTTCCCAGCTTCGGCGAGCGCTCTCTCGGCCTTCGGATAGTCGCCCACATGCAGGTACACCTGGCCAAGATTGAAGAGAATGGCGAATGTACCCGGCTCTTCAGCGTTTGCCTTCTCCAGCAGCAACCGGGCTTGCTTGTAGCCGTTCCGGGTTGCGAGTTGAAGAGCCTCAGAAAGATGTCGCTGTGCACTCGCCTGCATCTTCACAGCCGGTATAGAAGTTTCTGTCTGGGGGAGTCGGGCAGCGTAGCACAATGAACAGGAGGCTAACGCGCCAAAAGCCTGGAGCCATCGCAAAGCTTTCATCGTAGACCTTCCAATGCCTTAGCCGCAGCGTCGTTGCCCGGCTGTCGCTTCAACAGGTCTTCCAATATCTGCTTTGCAGTCGCCTTGTCTTTCCGGATCACGGCAAGCCTGGCCATATTCAGATACGCCTGATCGCTATCGGGCGCGATCTCCATGCCGGTTCTGAACATCTGCTGCGCCTTATCGAGCTGCTGCAGCCTGACATACACAATGCCAAGGTTATTCAGCGCCTCCGGGTAGATTGGACGCAGCGAAATTGCTCTTTGAAGATACTCACTGGCTTTGGGCAAATCATTCTGTTGAGCATGCAACATGCCCAGATTGTAGTTCACCTCAGGATCATCGGGCTGAATCGTCAGCGCCTTGGTCAGGCTCTCCTCAGCTTTCGAAAACTGTCCCTGCCGACGGTACACGTTGCCCAAATTCATCAGAGCAATCTCATACTCTGGCCGCAGTTCCAAGGCTTTCGAAAAACCTTTGATAGCTGCCACCGAATCGCCGCTCTGGGCGGACATCATACCCAGATTGTTCCATGCTTCCGGATAATTGGGTCGCAGCTCCAACGTCTTTTCGAGATAGGTCCGAGCGAGCGCAAAATCATTTCTACGCAGATTCAGCGTGCCCAGGTTGTAGTACGCTT
>CAZZYB010000379.1:0-4566 GCA_964658125.1 uncultured Acetobacteraceae bacterium
CATCTCCGGCGGATCGAACATCCCCAGCTTCATCCGCGCCGTAAACAGCCGCGTCACCGCCGTATCGATCTCCGACTCCGCAATCAGCCCATGCTTCACCGCATCGGTCAGGTGCACATACTCCGGGCCGCAGCTCGTATCGGTCCCCGCCTTCACCGAAACCACGGCCGCATGCTCCATGTCCGGCGCAAATTTGTGTCCCTCCGCAACATCCCCGATCGCTCCGCAATCGCTCGTCACATATCCGTTGAAACCCCACGCCCCCCGCAGCAGATCGTGCAGCAGCATCGTGTTCGCACAAGCCGGCGCTCCGTCAAGTGAGTTGTAAGCGCACATCGTACTGCCCGCATGAGCCTCCGTTAGCGTCGCGCGAAACGCCGGCAGATACGTGTCCTCAAGATCGTGCGGCGCAGCCTCGATATTCACCGTGTGCCGCGTGCTCTCCGGCCCCGAATGAACCGCGAAATGTTTCGGCGTAGCGATCGTCCGATAGAACTTCGGATCGTCGCCCTGCAGCCCCGTCACAAACGCCACACCCATCCGCGCCGTCAGGAAAGGATCTTCACCATAGGTCTCCTGCCCGCGCCCCCATCGCGGATCGCGGAAAATATTGATGTTCGGCGACCAGATGTCGAGACCGTAATAAATGCTGTGATTCCCATTCCGCAGCGCCTCCCCATTCTTCGCGCGAGCCTCCGTGGAGATCACCGTCGCCGCATCGTGCAGCAGCTTCGTATCCCACGTCGCTGCCAGCCCAATCGCCTGCGGAAACACCGTCGCATAGCCCGACCGCGCAATCCCATGCAGCCCTTCACTCCACCAGTCGTACTCCGGAATATCCAGCCGCGGAATCGCCACAGCATGGTTCTGCATCTGCGAAACCTTCTCTTCAAGCGTCATTTGCTTCACCAGCGCCACCGCACGCGCCGTAGCTTCAACGTCAGGATCAGCGCCACTCTGTGCCTGCAGGCAGGCACCCATACCAAGTCCGAGCACAACCGGCGCACACAGAATCCTGCGCAGAGAAAAGATCTTCATGAATACCTCGTAGCGAATCGACTATGCGGAATTATAGGGAAGAGAAGTGACAACAGCGAAGACACCGCTTTTTTCCACGGCGCCATCCTCCGCCATATTCAACAGTTCCACAATCGTCGACCCAGGCGCATGAGGCTGCAGATCCGCATAGTATCCAATCGCCGCGCGCGACGACGCATACACCTCCCAGCACCCATGCCGCCCCCAACCGCACAGCGGTCCCGAAGGATTGATCGGCACATACCCAAACTCGCCCGCCAACAATCGCCGCACCTCGGCTTGTATAGTTTGCGTGTCGAAGTTTATCCGCCTATGCAATCTTTGCGAATGTCTATACCGTTGGCAAACGAATACGACCCATGAATCCACCTCTCCCCACCCCATCCGCCGACATCCAAGCCAGCCTCCACAAGCGCTGGCTCTACGTCATGCCTGCGATCATCGTCACCTACAGCCTCGCCTACCTCGATCGCTCCAACTACGGTTTCGGCGTAGCCGCGGGCATGGCCCAGACACTGCACATCAGCGGACAGCAGGTCTCAGCGCTTGGCAGCGCCTTCTTCCTCGGCTACTGCCTCTTCCAGATTCCCGGGACCATGCTGGCCCGTCGAGTAGGCGTCACCCGCCTGGTCTTCCTGCTGCTCATCGGTTGGGGCATCTTCGCCGCACTCACCGGCGTCATTCGCTCCTATCCTTTGCTCCTGATCGACCGCTTCTTGCTCGGCGTCTCCGAGTGCCTCATCTTCCCCGCAATGCTGCTGCTGCTCACCAACTGGTTCACCCGCGCCGAGCGCTCACGAGCCAACGCTCTACTCATCCTCGGCAATCCGCTCACCGTGCTCTGGATGTCGCTCATCACCGGCTACCTCATCCAGGCTTACGGCTGGCAAAAGACCTTCATCATCGAAGGCCTGCCGTCCATACTCTGGTCCGCGGTCTGGATCACCACAGTCCGCGACAAGCCATCTGACGCCCGCTGGCTTTCCCGCGAAGCAGCCGAATCCCTCGAGCGCACCCTGGCGCTCGAGCAGACCACCGTCGCTCCTGTAGGCGCGGTACGCAAAGCGCTCGTGCGCGGCGACGTCCTCCTGCTCGCCGCGCAGTTCTTCTGCTGGAGCCTGGGTCTTTACGGCTTCGTGCTCTGGCTCCCCGCCATCGTCCGTCAAGGCGGAGCGTCCTCCATGGGCCGCACCGGTCTGCTCGCCGCCATCCCTTATCTGGCCGCAGTCATAGCGATGCTGGTCGTAGCCTTCATCTCCGACCGCACGCAGCGTCGCAAGAGCCTCGTCTGGCCATTCCTTCTGGTCTCGGGCTTCGCCCTGCTTGGCTCATTCGTCTTCGCGCAGCGCAGCTTCACGCTCGCCTTCCTTTGCCTGATTCTCGCTGGCGCCACCATGTACGCCCCCTACGGTCCCTACTGGGCCATCATCCCCGAGCGCCTCCCTCGCAACGTCACCGCCGAAGCGATGGCGCTCATCAACACCTGCGGCGCGCTGGGCGGCTTCGTCGGAACCTACTTCGTGGGTTTCCTCCGCGCCACAACCGGAAGCGAGAAAGCCGGGTTCCTGCTGATGGCCGTCTTCCTCATCCTCTCTTCGCTGCTCACACTCCTCCTCCCCGCGGCAAAGCCGTCGAGCATCCCCAGCGCTCCACTTTCCAGCAAGATATAACCAAGCCATGGCCGACGCTCACTCCAACATCCCCGTCAGCAAAGTCCTCGACAGCGACGCCGCGCTCTTCGAGACCTTGCTAACCCACGCGCCCGGCCCCGAGGGCAGTCTCCCCATCACGCCCGAGATGCTCCTCACCCAACCCTCAGGAAACCTCTTCGGCCTCTCCCAGAGCGCGGGCATGGGCTGGGACGTAACCCGCCTCCTTGACCCCGAGTTCCTCATCCTCAGCACCCACGGAGGCCTTCGCGCCGCGGACGGAACCCCCATCGCTCTCGGCTTCCACACCGGCCACTGGGAAGTCGGCCTGCTCGTCGCCGAAGCCGCCCGCGAGCTCCGCAACCTCCGCGCGATCCCCTTCGCCGGAGCCTGCACCGACCCCTGCGACGGTCGCACGCAAGGCACCGCCGGCATGCTCGACTCGCTGCCGTACCGCAACGACGCCGCCATCGTCCTCCGCCGCCTCATGCGCTCGCTCCCCATGCGCCGCGGCGTCCTCGGCATCGCCACCTGCGACAAGGGCCTCCCCGCCATGATGATGGCGCTGGCCTCCTCCGGCGCGCTCCCCAGCATCCTCATCCCCGGCGGCGTAACGCTTCTCCCCGACCATGGCGAAGATGCCGGCAAGATCCAGACCATTGGGGCCCGCTACGCACAGGAGCAGATCACCCTCGCCTACGCCGCCGAAATGGGCTGCCGAGCCTGCGCCACACCCGGCGGTGGCTGCCAGTTCCTCGGCACCGCTGCCACCTCACAGGTCGTCGCCGAAGCCCTCGGCCTCTCGCTCCCCCACTCCGCGCTCGGACCCTCAGGCCAGGCCGTCTGGCTCGACGCCGCCACCCGCTCCGCCCGCGCCATGCTCCGCATGGTCCACCTCGGCATCGGCACAAAAGACATCCTGACCGACGCCGCAATCCGCAACGCCATGGTCCTCCACGCGGCTTTCGGAGGCTCGACCAACCTCCTCCTCCACATCCCGGCCATCGCCCACGCCGCGGGCCTGCGCCGCCCCACGGCCGCGGATTGGACCGCCATCAACCGCGAAGTCCCGCGCATCGTCGAC
The DNA here is from genome assembly GCA_964658125.1 of uncultured Acetobacteraceae bacterium. Taxonomy (GTDB): domain Bacteria; phylum Acidobacteriota; class Terriglobia; order Terriglobales; family Acidobacteriaceae; genus Granulicella. The sequence continues at coordinate 3,772 of CAZZYB010000379.1, forward strand.
GCTCTCCCCAACGGCCCCGGCAACTTCGCCACCGTACAAGTCTTCCTCTCGGGCGGTGTCCCCGAAGCCATGCTCCACCTCCGCCGCGCCGGCCTCCTCGACACCTCCGTCCTCACCGTCACCGGCGAAACCCTCGACGCCAACCTCAACTGGTGGGAGCAAAGCGACCGCCGCCGCATCCTCAAAGACCGCCTCCGCACGCTCGACGGAATCGACGCCGACGATGTCATCATGACCCCCGACCGCGCCCGCGAACGCGGCCTCACCGCCACCGTCTGTTTCCCCGTCGGCAACCTCGCTCCCGACGGCTGCGTCATCAAGAGCACGTCCATCGATCCCACCCTCATCGACGAAGCCAACACCTACCGCCACACCGGCCCCGCCCGCGTCTTCGTCACCGAAACGGCCGCCATCGACGCCATCAAGCACGGCCTCGTCTCGCACGGCGACGTCATCGTCCTCATCTGCGGCGGCCCCGCCGGCGCAGGCATGCAGGAGATCTACCAGATCACCTCCGCCCTCAAAAGCCTCCCCTTCTGCAAGCACGTAGCGGTCCTCACAGACGCGCGTTTCAGCGGAGTCTCCACCGGCGCCTGCATCGGCCACATCTCCCCCGAAGCCCTCGCCGGTGGACCCATTGGCCGCGTCCAGGAAGGCGACACCATAGAAATCATCGTCGACCGCGCCGCGCTCCACGGCACCGTGAATTTCATCGGCGAAAGCGGCGAAGAGTTCTCCGCCGAAGAAGGCGCCCGCCGCCTCGCCGCCCGCGCCCCCCGCCCCGACCTCGCCCCC
>CAZZYB010000380.1:0-4557 GCA_964658125.1 uncultured Acetobacteraceae bacterium
GGATGCAAATTTTGAGTGGCTGAACGCTGCTGATCGGCAGCTTACTTTCCCACCCATCGCATGAAGCCGCGATGAATGGGGCACCCGGGCGGTTCATCGTAGCTTGGAGGCTTAATGCGCGTGCATGACGCCGGTGTGCTGGAGGGCTAGTTCGATGAGGACGAAGGCTATGAGGGCGAGGATGCCGGCGGCTACGTCGTCGAGCATGATGCCGGCGCCTTCGGGGAGAGCTTCGAGGCGGCGGATGGGCCAGGGTTTCCAGATGTCGAAGATGCGGAAGAGGATGAGCGCGAGGAGGGCTTCGGACCAGACGGGCGCGGCCAGGATGAGGGTGATGAGCTGGCCGGCGACCTCGTCGATGACGACGAAGCCGGGGTCTTCGCGGGCGGACTCGCGGGCGACGATGGTGGAGGCGGGGATGCCGATCGCGGTGGCGATGATGGCAGCGATGGTGGTGGCGCCTGCTAGGGCGAGGAGGTTGGGATGGAAGATGTGGGCGGCGGTGTACCAGAGGGCGAGCGCGGCCGCAGAGCCGTAGGTGCCGGGGCCGGGCCTGAGGTGTCCGGCGCCGAAGAAGGTGGCGAGGGTCCAGGCCCAGGTTGTTTTGCGGTTGGTCACTGTGGGGATTTTACGCGGGTGCGGGGGAGTCGGTCGTGGTTGAATGGGTTCAAGAGTTTCGGTCATGCAGGCGGGCTAGCAGGTCCTTCGGCTTCGCTCAGGATGACAAATCTGTGGAATGGCGGGAGCTAGTTCTTCCAGAACTTGGTTTCGTCGGTGGGGTGCTTTTGTTGCTCGGCGTGTTCGAGGTCTTCGAGGAGGTGGGGATCGAGGATGGGAGAGCTGATTTTGTAGTCGCCTGAGGCCCACTTGCCGAGGTCGATGATGCGGCAACGGTCGGAGCAGAAGGGGACGTCGGGCGAGTCGAGGGGGACTAGCTTTTTACAGATGGGGCAATGGAGAGCTTTGGTCATGACAGTGGTTAGATGTTGCCGGTGGGGGATTCGATGGGGAACCAGATTTCAAGCGGGCCGCGGGTGATGGGGTCAAAGCGCTCGTCATAACGTTCGTAGTCGGGGGTGTGGCGGGGCTTGAAGCCGGAGGTGGGTAGCCAGGTTTGGAAGACCTGCTGCCAGAAAAGGCGGATGTCGGCGACGGTGGCGATGGGGAAGACGGCGTAGTGGGCGCGGGGGACGATCATGCGGCCGATGTCGGCGGGGAGGTCGTCGAAGTTTTCGACCTCGTAGCCGGCGAGGTACTCGAAACGCTGGTTGGGCATGTCCATCTGGCAGGTGGCGCCGAAGGTGACCTGGGTCTCGGAGCGGAGCGGGAGGTTGAGGGCGTTGAAGTCGTTCCACTGCGGTGGGATGGTTTCGGGGGCAGTGGCGAAGGTGTGCCAGCGGCGGATGCCGGCTAGGTGGAATTCTCGGTGGCCGTGGAAGGTGGGGGTGAGGGGCATCGTAGTTGAGATTGTAAGGGACACTCATGCAGATTTTGTTATTGAGATAAAGGCAATGAATAGATTCTCAACTCGCCTGCCTCGAAGCTGGCATAGCGTGCGCCATCGGGCGAAAGCGACGCGCGCGCATTTTTAGGAAATGTACGGTTTACGATGGGTGTCGACGACTTTCGGTCGAACACGATCCAACGACCGTTCGCGCCGCACCGTCTGCCGGAGTCGTCGCATAACCGACCATCATCTGTGGAGAATGTAGCGTAGCGCGCCATGTTCGCAGTCGCGCTTTGTATCTCGCCACCAAATTTGCCCGAAAGCCATGGGAGGACTTCGGTGGTCCCATCGCGTTTCCAAATTGCAAGTTGTCCTGCGTTGCTGCCCTTCACGTCGATCTGTCCTGCCACGTTGCCATCCGACAAGAAGCCGATGATGGCTGCTGTGCCTTCATCCTTGAGGGGTACGCTCCAAGGGGCACCGTGCTTCTCTTCTACATTCATCGAACAGCGCCTTTTGGCTCCCGAATAAATGATGTTGGTCGAGGTGTAAGTATGCGGCGTCAGCTCTTGCCGGCAAAGCATGTAAGCGATCTGGTGCTCGCCAAATTTCCTGTCCATTGTGCCGGTGGGCCAATCTTCCGACCATTGCTCGATCTCTTTGGGCGGTTTGCCGCCGAGGACGGAGTATTTGCGAGGACCGCTCGATACGAACCCTTCTTGAAACACCATCGCGTGATCGACGAACGTAACCTGTTCTAGAAAACGATCAAGTCGGACTACATCCTTCAAATGGCTATCGAGCAAGAGGACGCCGGATTTTGATTCAGTCGCCCCGCTGGGGTCAAGATTGACTGACTGAATTCTGAAAAGCAGCGTGCCTCCTGGGCCCTGCATTGCGGTGCCGTCGGCGACCAATTCGCCATTACCGTCGGCGGGATAGCTGACATCACGACTGGCTTCCAATTTTCCGTGAGTGTCGAAGAGCAAGATCTTTGCGGAGCCATCTACTGGCCGGTCTGGTGCGACGCGGCAATTGGGACTCGTATTGAAACCGACGGCTAGGTTTTTATTGTCGAGCCAAACGACGAAGCGGTAGCCGATGATCTTGTCGGAACATTTTGTATCTTCCCCCACTTGGAAGAAGGTCCTGGGCAAACCGTGCGGTGCTAGTGCGACACGCACATCAGGCGCGGGACCTATGTTCGCCTGGGCCTTCGCACAACCACTGAACAGAATGCCGAACACTATGGCGAAGACGCTTACCGTGGTTGAGAACGACTGCAGACCCCAAGAGAATACTTTCAATTTGAGCATGAGGAAGAGCATACCCCAGGGGCTAAAGCCCGCATTGGTGCATGTGTTTGATGCCAGAGCTGAAGCCCTAACTTAGCTAGAAGCAAGAGCAACGGTGTGCCGGAGTGATTGTCAGTCGATGATGCGGGCGACGAGGTCGTAGTCGTGGGACTCGGTGATTTCGGCGCGGTAGAAGGTGCCGGGGACTAGCGTTTCGTGGGGGCCGAAGTCGTTGATGAAGACTTTGCCGTCGATCTCGGGGGCGTGGAGGATGGTGCGGCCTTGCCAGAGCAGTTCGGTCTCTTCGCTCTCGCCTTCGACCAGCAGGTCTACTTCGCGGCCGATCCATTCGCGCTTCTTCCGGGTGCTGATTTTTTGCTGGAGACGCATGAGTTTGCGGCGGCGGGATTCTATGGTGCGCTTCGGGACCTTGGCGGCGGCGGGCATTTCGAAGGCGGCTGCGCCTTCTTCGTCGGAGTAACTGAAGACACCTAGCCAGTCGATTTCGGCGGCCTGGATGAAGTCGCAGAGGATGTCGAAGTCGGCTTGGGTTTCGCCTGGGAAGCCTACGATGAAGCTTGTGCGGATGACGATGCCGGGAACCGTGGCGCGGGCTTTGTCGATTAGCTTGAGGAAGATTTTGGCGTTGCCGCCGCGCTTCATGGACTTTAGCAGCGGGGCGCTGGCGTGTTGCAGCGGAACGTCCAGGTACTTGGCGATGTTGTCGTGCTTCGCCATGGTTTCTAGCAGGCGCGTGGTGACCTTGTTGGGGTAGGTGTAGAGGAAGCGGAGCCAGCGCATGCCTTCGAGGCCAGCGAGGGCTTCGAGGAGTTGGGCGAGGCCGTCGGTAAGGCCGAGGTCTTCGCCGTAGCAGGTGGTGTCCTGGCCGATGAGGGTGATCTCGCGGACGCCCTGGGCGATGAGGTTTTGCGCCTCTGCCATGATGCTGCCGATGCGGCGGGAGCGGAACTTGCCGCGGAGCTGCGGGATGATGCAGAAGGTGCAGGGGTGGTCGCAGCCTTCGGCGATCTTGATGTAGGCGGATGCGCGGGGCGTGGAGAGGATGCGGGGGGTGTACTCGTCGGCGAGGTAGGTGGGGAGGGTGGCGGCGGCGCCGTGCCACTCGGCGCGGGAGAAGCGGCCTTGCTGCTCGCGGATGTCGCCTTCGGGGCGGGACGACTGCGCGTCGGGCGGGAGGCTTCGCGTGGTGGCGGGTGTTTCTGTCGCCGCAACAGAAGCAGGTCTCTCCACTGCGCTGCGCTCCGGTCGAGATGACAGATTTTGGGTGAGTTGGGCGCCGTTGGATTCGGGGCGGGAGTGCTGGTGAACGGCGGACTCGGCGCGGGAGATCTGGGTGGCGGTGAGGACGGTGAAGGGGTTTGAGGCGTCGGCGGCGTGGCCGGTGGGGGTGAGGCCGGCGGCGGCGAGGATGGCTTCGAGTTCGCCTGTGCCGACTACGGCGTCCACTTCAGGGATGTTGGCGATGATGTCGTCGCGGTAACGCTCGACGAGGCAGCCGGCCACGATGAGTTTGCGGGCGCGGCCGCTGGCGGCGATCTTGTGCTTCGCCATTTCCAGGATGGTGTTGACGGATTCCTGCTTGGCGGAGTCGATGAAGCTGCAGGTGTTGACGACGATGATGTCGGCGTCTTCGGCGTCGGGGGTGAGGGCGGCGCCGCCGTGGTGGAGCATCCCCATCATGACCTCGGAGTCGACGAGGTTTTTGGGGCAGCCGAGCGAGACGAAGCCTACTTTGAGCTTCGGGGTCTCGCCTGTGGAAATGGCTGGGATTTCGAGGGTGGGGGAAAGGCTCAC